>NZ_JAEDXW010000021.1:0-104347 GCF_036877565.1 Edaphobacter sp. HDX4 | reverse complement strand
GATCGGCAGCACGCAGTCCCGTTATATTCTTCCGGTCGACTTCACGAATCCGGCCCTAGGAACATCGGTGCGGCTTCCCTACGCTCCAAACTCGATGGTGATGTCGAATGACGGTAGCTCGATTTATATGGGAACGCCGACGGAGTTAATGATCTTCAGTGCATCCACAAACAGCCTGACTCGCGAAGATGCATCAGTAGCCGGGCAGGTGCTGGCTATCTCACCGGATGGCGGCTCACTGGTCATCTCTGATCCCCGGAAGCAGCTGATCTACCTCTACGCGACGGCCTCGGGAAGCACCACCACCACCACCACCACGGGAACCGGAACGACAACCACGACTACGGCTACCTCGAATTACGGCGGCGTTGCGACCCACGCCCAGTTCACTCCAGACAACCAGACTGTCTACATCACTCTGGGAACGCCGGATCCGAGTGATCCTACGAATCCGGATAAGATCACTCCAACCAACCAGCTTCTGGTCCACTCGAGCTTCACCGGCTGGTCGCAGATCACGCTGCCCAATCCAGCGACAGATGTCGCGATCACAATTCCAAGCGTAGGAGCCTATCTCGCCGGCTCTCCGACTACGGGCCGCAGCTACTGCGCCAGCACTACCATCACCGGAACGGGTGCCAACCAACAGGTCACTGGAAACGACTTCTATCCTCTGGCTGATACCGAAACGATTACGACCGATCGATTGCTGGCAACCAATGACGGCAAGCACGTCGTTGGAGCGACCGCGAGCAACGGCGGAACGCTGTCCGATCTCGCGTTCAACAATCCGCTTCCTCCACCACCGCCAGCCGGAGATCCCAACAATCCAACCAGTGGCTCTGCAAGGACGGGCCCCTGCCCAACGGTAGTGGCACCGGACTACTTCACCCAGTTCCGGGGGGCCCTGAACACCTATCCGCTCGGCGTTACTCCGACCAAGATCACGGGCGTGATCCCAACGTCGAACTCGAACCTTGCGTTTGTCACCTACACGGGCAGTGGTTCGCTTCCCGCATATTCACCTGCCAACGGAACAGTGACTCAGATCAACCTCACGGGAGCCACGGCGCCCGTTGCAGGAACGATCAGTTCGGATGACCTGACGCTCTACATTGGAACCTCAGGCGATAACAAAGTCCATCTCATCAACACGAAAACGCTCGCTGACGATCCGACCAAGGTCATCAGCCCCAAGCTGCCGCTGTACATCAACAACAGCGACGATCCTTCCACCATCGTTACGCCAAACCTGCTGGTCCAGCACCCACGGAAGGCGACGTCCTAGGCGACGCATTTTCGGAGCACAGAAGCAAAGCCCTCTTTGAGAGGGCTTTGCTTCTGTGCGATCAATAATAGTCAGCCCAGTCGCTGCTTCAGCAGGTCCCGGGCGATGGCGTCCAGAACGCCGTTGAGGAAGTGGATGGACTCTGGTGCGGCATAGCGCCTGGCAACCTCGAGCGACTCATTGATGACGATAGCAGCGGGAGTGTTGGGGCTCCCCATCATCTCCGCAACGGCGGCGCGGAGCAGATTCCGGTCGACAACAGCCATCCGCTCGAGTCGCCAGTTCTGGGCATGAGCCTCAATCAGCTTGTCAATCTCCGGCTGCTTCGTGGTGGCCACCCGATATATGTCTTCAGCGAAGGCCCGTGTGTCGTCGTCCACATCATCGCGTGAATCCCAGAAGAGCTTTGCGACCTGTTCCGGCGTATGTTTGCCAAGGTCTCCCTGGAAGAGCATCTGCATGGCTAATTCCCGGGACTTGCGTCGTGTTCCCATTACTTTCCTTCCTGTGGCCTGCGGAGCTTCTGCTGGATGGAAACCATCTCGATCGCCGCAACGGCAGCCTCGAACCCTTTGTTGCCTGCCTTGACCCCAGCGCGATCCAATGCCTGCTCCAGCGTCTCGCAGGTCAGTACGCCAAAGGCGTGGGGGATTCCGGTCTCCTGTTGCGACTGGCCAATTCCACGAGCAACCTCGTTGTAAATTGCCTCATAGTGGGCGGTTTCGCCGCGCAGCAGGCAGCCCAACGTAATGATCGCATCGAATCTCTTCGTCTCGGCCAGCTTCCGCGCGGCAGAGGGGATCTCCCATGCGCCAGGCACCCGCACCATCTCTACATCTGTCCTGCCTGCCCCGCTCCGGTACAAGGCGTCGAGCGAGCCCTGGAGCAGACGATCCGTGATGACAGCGTTCCAGCGTGCGGTCACGATAGCAAAACGCATGCCCTGCGCTGATAGGTCTCCCTCGATCGCTGCAGGTTTGCCGTGCAGGGGGTTTTCTGATTGCCAGAAGCCGAGTGACAGGCCGTCAGAAGCCCCGTCCTTCAAACTGACAGTGAAGAGACGGCTGTTCCAGTGGGTCAGCTCCGGCTTCGTCAGCAGCGCTGCAACCTCCTCGGTGCGGTAGTTGGCCAGCATCCACTTTTCTACAGCCGCATGAACAGCATCGAGACCAGTCACTTCGATCAGAATGGGCGGAACGGAGGGGGCTCGGCCCGTGACTAACTCCAGATTCCCGAGCGGCGCAAGTAAGGCTAGTCCGCGCCCATTTTCATCCTCCCAGCCCTTCCCTTGTTCGAAACCGAGGTCCAGCATAAGCCGCCCGAACTTATCGAGAGCTTCGGCGGAGGCCACCTCACGAACCAGCGTCATTCCTTTGATCATGAGTTAGATTGTATCGTTGTCGTACAAAGGATCCTTCGCCTCTGCGGGTGCGTCGAAGGAGTCAAATGGGTCCATAACTCGCAGAAGGAGATCTTATGTCCCAGACTCTTCCGTTCGAAACGCTGGCCTGTGAGATCGAGGATCAGATTGCAGTTGTGACGTTGAACAGACCGCAGGTTCTCAACGCTTTGAACGGTCAGGTCTTCACTGACCTCAAAGAGATCTTCGCGCAGTTGGAGGATGACCCGGCGGTCCGCGTCATTCTTCTTACCGGGGCCGGAGAAAAGGCCTTTGCCGCTGGAGCCGACATCAACGAGTTGGCTGGCATCGGATGTTCCCTGGGCCAGGATCTGTCCCACCGAGGACAAGGTGTCTTCCGTCAGATTGAGACCTGCGGTAAGCCCGTGATCGCCCTGATCAATGGCTATGCACTTGGAGGCGGTTGTGAGCTTGCCCTCGCCTGCACTTTACGACTTGCCTCCAGCAGCGCCGAGTTCGGCCAGCCAGAGGTCCGCCTCGGACTGATTCCCGGCTATGGCGGTACCCAGCGCCTTCCGCGCCTGATTGGCTCATCTGCAGCGTTGAAGCTTCTGTTAACCGGTCAGCGGATCGACGCCAGCGAGGCTCTGCGACTCCGGCTGGTCGATGAGGTTGTGGAACCGGCCGAGCTTATGGCTCGGGGAAAAGAACTCGCCCGGTCCATTCTGGCCGTTGCTCCACTGGCCGTATCCGCCTGTATTCAGGCCGTCTACGAAGGTGCGGACCGCGGCCTGGAGTCCGCTTTACGACTGGAAAGCACCATCTTCGGTCACCTTTGCGATACAAAAGACAAGATCGAAGGTACGCGGGCCTTCCTCGAAAAGCGCCCGCCTCAATGGACTGGCAGTTAGCCGGAAGGCGTCAGGAAATGGCCCGAAAATCTTGATATGCTGATAACTGATATGTCCATCTTCATCGGACGATCCCGTTGCGCGATCGTCCTTGCCAGCGCCCTCACTCTTCCGCTTGTGCTAGCCGGTTGCAAAAGCAATTCCGGTTCAGCCGCTGCCCCCATGCTCCCAGAACAACGGCGGGACGTACTCGATGCCGCTCGGCAACAGATGGAGCTGATCCCTCCACCTACCAAGAGCCGTTATATGGCCGTCCGAAGCCTGACCGAATGGCAGAACCCCTACCTTACGGTTCAGGGTGGCATGGTAACTCTTCATGTTCTGATTGCAGACGCGAACACCAGCCCGCTGGGTGTCGGTGGCCTGCTCCGGCCTGTCAACGCTCGCCGACGCAATCTTGATGTACGCCTTAACGATCTTCCTACGGCTTTGAATGCCATTCCCGAGAACGCGTGGCCCTACGGTCGCGTTGTCGCCGTCGAAGAGGCCCATGAAGTGCCGGTCAACGCCAGGCCGCAGATCCGCCGCAACGTGGAGATGGTGTTTAAGACCCTGGGAGATCTCGGGGTGGTTGCCTACGAGTGGAACGACAACGGGCGAGGTTTGTAGCTCGATCCAAAGCGGAATGCTCTCGACGACAGCTTCCGCTGGAAAGCTTCCAGCCCCCCGTCTTCTTAGTGCATGTGCTCCTGATGAGATAGGATGCTGTTATTCCAAATCCATTCGGAGAACTGCTGATTGCATCCAATCGCGCTGGCTGTGTTCTGCCTCTTCTTTTTGCTGGTCACCCTGGCAGGGTTCTGGGCAGCACGCTGGCGTCGTCCAGCCTCAGGCATTGCCTCGCTTGAAGAGTGGGGACTCGCCGGCCGCAGTTTTGGCACCTGGATCACCTGGTTTCTGATCGGCGGCGATCTCTACACTGCATACACGGTCATTGCCGTACCAGCAGCTCTCTATGGTGCCGGAGCCGTAGGCTTCTTCGCCGTACCCTACGCTGTCATCGCCTATCCATACATGATGGTAGTGCTGCCCCGTCTCTGGCGCGTCTGCCATCGACATGGGTACGTTACCTTCGCCGACTTCGTCAATGGCCGTTATGGAAATCGCTGGCTCACGATAGCGATCGCGATCACCGGAGTGTTGGCGCTGATGCCCTACATCGCGCTTCAACTGGTGGGTATGAAGGTGGTGATCGCCGCCATGGGACTGCACGGGGAGTGGCCGCTCGCAGCCGCATTCATCATCCTTGCAGCCTATACGTACTCGAGCGGTCTGCGGGCGCCCGCGGTGATCGCGATCGTCAAGGACCTGATGCTTTACGTCATGGTGCTGGCTGCAATCATCATTATCCCGATCAAGCTCGGCGGCTATGCCCGCGTCTTTCAGCTGGCCAACCAGGCACTGGCCACACACACTCCTGCAGCCACCATCTTCCTCAAACCTGGCCAGTTTCTGGGATATTCCACGCTCGCAATCGGTTCCGCCCTCGCACTGATGCTTTACCCCCACACGGCCACGGCAGTTCTGTCTGCCAACAACGCGAACGTAGTCCGGCGCAATGCGGCGATGCTACCGGCTTACAGCTTTCTGCTTGGCCTGGTCGCCCTGCTTGGGTATCTCGCGCTCGCGGCGGGTGTTAAAGCTCCCGATACAAGCTCGGCTGTACCCCTGCTGTTCATGCGATCGTTCCCAGAGTGGTTCGCAGGCTTCTGCCTTGCAGCCATTGCCATAGGAGCCCTCGTTCCCGCGGCAATCATGTCAATCGCGGCATCCAATCTCTTTACCCGCAATCTGTATGGAGCGCTTGTCTCGCGGAGAATGCTCCCCAGCGAAGAGTCCGCCATGGCGAAGATTGTCTCCCTGGTGGTCAAGTTTGGCGCACTTATCTTTGTTCTCTATCTCCCAACGCCGTATGCGATTGAGATGCAGTTACTCGGCGGGATCTGGATGTGCCAGCTCGTTCCTTCCATCGTCGTCGGAGTTTTTACACGATGGTTCCACCCCTGGGCGCTACTCGCCGGGTGGGCTGTGGGGATGACCTCTGGCACCGCTATGGCTGCGTCTCTGCACCTCAAGAGCTCAGTCTATCCCTTGCACCTGCCCGCCTGGCTTGGCGGGACATGGGCCATGTATGCCGCTGTTCCAGCGTTGCTGCTGAATCTGGCGATCTCGGTGCTTTTGACTCTTCTCTTTCGTACCGTTGGACTGAACTCGGGGTCCGATTCGACCGACGCAGCCGCCTACGTAGGTTGAACATTCTCGATCATGCCTTCGTTGCGATACCCCTGAAACGAGCATCCTACTAGCGGAACCGATCTGCCAAGGAGACCATTGTGAGCACACGTTCGAGGTCCATCATCAAGGGTGCCATCGCCGGATTGCTTGGCGGCATCGCCGCCACTGCCGCGAAGTCGGCTGTTGAGAGACTCTACCCTCCGAAATTGCACGGCGAATTGGAGCCTGCAGCCGCTCCTGTCCAAATTGCTGCCAGGGGACCCCTCGCCATGGTGCGAAGATCAGACGCGCTCGGGAATCATTGGGGGTTCGGAGCGGTGGCGGGAGCAGCCTACGGCGCGGTGGCGGAGTATTACCCTTCTGCAACATCCAAACAGGGAGCAAGCTTCGGAATGGCCCTTGTTGCTCTGAGCCATGATACGAGGCTGGCGGCCATTGGACTCGCTGCCAAAGCCGAGGCGCGAACTTCTCGCGAACGTAACAGCGAGCTCGCTTCAAACGTCGTCTATGGGGTGGTCACGGAGACCGTTCGCCGGATTGTTCGCAGAATGATCGACTGATCCTTGGCTGCTGAATAAAGCTTCACTGCTGGCCAGGGATATGGTCTTTGGTCTTGCTCCAGTCCGCGACCAGAGCATCGACCACTACATGTCCAACGCGATAAGCCGTATCCAGAGATGGCATGTACGCGCTGTACTGCCTGATCTTGGTCTCGGCCAGGCTCTCGGCTGCCGTGGCGCCCTCTCGTTGCTGATCGTAGTTCGATGCCGTACGCAGGACCAGGACGCGGTGAATGTCGACCTTACCCGCTCTGGCCAGCCACGTAAGCGACTGCAACGTCCCGGTATCTTCCATACCGCAGACTGCGTAGGTGCTTTTTCCGTCAGTCTGATAGCTGACCCAATCGTGTGCCCACTGACTCATCAGCTTGCCGTGCCAGAAAGTGGAGGCGGAGAGATTCCCTCCTCGCAAAACAAATGGCGGACGCTGGGCAGCCGCAGGCGCAAACTGCAGCCTCCTCTCCTTCATCCCTGCGTTGTCCTCGAGCTTGATGCCCTTTGTCAGACCGAACGCCCAATCCAATAAAGCGGGATTTAACTGATAGACGTTCCCATCATCCCCGAACCTTGCCTGCCTAGGCTGTTCGTAAGGAACGGACTTCCCCAAAGGAACATAACCGGTCTTCCAGTCGTTCGGTATCTCCCGGGCGTCAATCTCGTGAGCGAGGTCGCCGTCGACGACGTAATCGGCCCAGACGGCAGAACCAAGCGAACCCATGTGCGGATCGATTCCAGCGATACCGGCGATCACAAAGTAAGCGTGGGTGAGATCGAACCGGGGATCATGGCCTAAAGCCATGATCGTAGCTGCAGCCCGAGCTGTACCAACTCCGGTTACCACCCCAAGTACACCGTCTTCGTTCATGCGGACGTCGTGGTATCCCTCCGGGAGGGGAAACACCTTGTCCAGGTGCTCACGTTCCACCCAGTACTGGTATTCGCCAGGAGCATCGCCCGTGTCGGCCCCCACCTCGAACATATTCACTACAACTACTTTCACTTCGATGGCCTTCTGAGGAGTCTGAGCGAAGACACACGTCGCCACAAACAACGAAAGGAGGGGAAAAAGCGGTCGCATACCTGATCTTAACTCAGGCTGATCGCACTGGTGCTACCTCGAATTAGACGCCCTTCTTTTGGGGCTCCCAGATGAACTTGTGGATTTGCAGCGAGAGGCGCGCAGGCAAACCGTCCTCGAGCATCCATTCAACCAGTTTTCGCGGATCAAGAGCCATATTGTCAGCAGTACGGATCGGGCTCGGAATCTTCTGGAACGCCGGGGAAATCAGAATGTGTCCCGCTTTTGTCTCCAAAGCGTGCTCGCGAATAAAAGTTCGTGCGAACTCGTAGTCCGCCCGATCGGAGATGACGAACTTGACCTCGTCGTTCTTCGTAAGGGTGTCGAGATTCTGCATGCGAAAGGTGTTCGCAGCAGCGCCGGCTCCTGGACACTTCACATCCACAATCTTGTGAACTGCCTTCGGAACCTCGTCGAGGGGGCGTTCCCCGGAGGTCTCGATCATCAGGGTGTAGTCCTGTGCCAGAAGCCGCTCCATCAGCGGGATAAGTTCACGCGCCTGCAGCATGGGCTCGCCCCCCGTGAACTCAATGAGCCTGCAGGGAGCCAGCGCTTCGATTTCGCTGACGATCTCATCCTGAGTAAAGGGCTTACCGCCTGTGAAGGTGTACTCGGAGTCGCACCACGCGCAGCGCAGGTTACATCCCGCCAATCGTACGAAGATACACGGCACTCCGGCGAAGGATGACTCTCCCTGCACAGACTTGTAGAGCTCTATAAGGTGCATGATTCAGTTACTCGTAGAAGCGTGCGAAGCTGGTATCGGTCTCGTACAGGGTGCAATCTTTTACTCGTACCCGGCCCTCGGTCATGTCCCGAAGCTGCTTGGTCGTCTCCTGATAGAAGTAGCGGGCCAGATTCTCAGCGGACGGATTGACAGTGGTGAAGGGTTCGAGGTCATTGATCATCTGGTGATCGAGATAATCCACGACAGGCCGCATTACCTGCTTCAGTAACTTGAAATCAAGAAGCAGACCGGCTTCGTCCAACTCTTCGCCGATCAGCGTGACAAAGACGCGATAGTTGTGGCCGTGCGGATTCTCGCACTTGCCGCGATAGTTGCGGAGGTAGTGGCCGGAGGAGAATCCAGCTTCTACAGTCACTTCAAACATGGTCTTTCCGATACCTTTCAGCGGGCTGCGCAATGATGAAGGAAGAAAAGGGCGCAAGCCTCAGCCTGCACTTATTGTACCGGTTTCGCCACGGTCAGGGTTTACGCCTGCGCAGGCGATCCTCCTCGGCTCGCCTCTCCGCCTGCTCGAACAAGGAGGAAAGAATGCCTCCCAGGGCGACGATCAACGCAAGCACCAGCAGAGCAAGTCCCATCGTCCGCCACAGGGAGATATCTCCCGGCGATCCTGGCTGCTGCGCAATATTGGTGTAGGCCACTCCGCAGGAGATAAGTGCGAGCGCAAAGAGCGTCGCAGCGAGGATATAGAGATTGCGTCCCATCGATTCCTCTATTCTACGGCTCGCTCGAAGAATCGTTCGACATCGCTGATGTCATCCGTTCGCCTGTACGGGGGCAGACTGTCAAGGAAGATGCGGCCGTAGCGCTGGCGCTGAATGCGGGGATCGAGAAGCATCAGAACCCCACGGTCCTCCAGCGAACGGATCAGCCGGCCAAAGCCCTGCTTCAACGTTATGACCGCATTCGGAATCTGGTAATCAAAGAATGGCTTGCCGCCCGACTCTTCAATCGCGCGCATTCGCGCCTCCACCACGGGATCAGTGGGAACAGCAAACGGAAGCCGGTCAATTATGACGCAGCTTAGCTGTTCCCCCTGTACGTCCACGCCCTGCCAGAAGCTCGAGGTACCGAACAAAACCGCGTTCGGAGTGTCGCGGAACTGCTGCAGGAGAACATGGCGCGGCGCACTTCCGTGCAACAGTAAAGGAAACGGCAGTTCCGCCAGCATGCGCTCGTAGATCGTCCTCATCTGGCTGTAGCTGGTAAACAGGCAGAACGCACGGCCGCGGGTGATCTCGAGCACTCGACGGATGCGCTCCGCAGCTCGGTCGGTAAAGTCCGGCTCCCGAGGGTCTGGCATCGTAGGAGGAAGATAAAGCAGCGCCTGCCGCTCATACTGGAAGTGCGATGGCACAATCAGCTCGCGGGCTGTGACCAGTCCTAAGCGCTTACGTATATGTTCGAAACCACCCGAGACTGTCAGGGTCGCCGAAGTCAGCACCACGGTCGAGTAGCTGTCGAAGAGAGCAGTGGACAACAGCTCCGACACGTCGATCGGCGTGGCCTGCAGATGCGTATTGAAAGCCGTATTGCCATAGCCCCGTGCAAGACTGCGCACGCCACCGGTGGCACGACGCTCAATCCAGAAGACCGTATTGTGATCCGTCGATTCCAGCAGAAAGGCAAGATGAGCACGGATATCGGCGGCCCTTTTGCGCAGCCCTGCGGACTCTTCCACGTTCTTTACCCGCTCCAGCTCACCCTCCAGCCGGGTCAGAGCGTTCAGCGTAGAAGTGTAGTAATCGCCGCTCTCCTCAAGGAAGTCCGCACGATGCAAAAACGGCATCCGACCCGGTCCACGCGTATCGTCCGGAAGGGCCGAGAAGAACATCTTCGAACGGCTTTGCAAGCTGGAGCAAGCGCTCTCGATCGCAGAAGTGGACGCCTGCTTGGCTCGCAGCATGATCTCGACATCGCGCACGAGTTCATCCACGCGCTGGGTGCTCAGACCGATCCCGAAGTAGTTGGAGGCGACCTCTTCCAGTTCGTGGGCTTCATCGAAGACCACCGCCACCGCTTCCGGCAAAATACCTGCATCCGGAGCGTTTCCCGCCTGTTGCTTGATGCTGAGATCAGCAAAGAAGAGGTGATGGTTCACAATGACGATGTCCGACTCGAGAGCCTTGCGCCGCATTGCGGTGATAAAACAGCGCTCCCAGTCGGGGCAACTCTGCCCAAGGCAGGCTTCCGTGCGGGCGTCGATCTTGTGCCAGAGCGCAGAGGTCTCGGGCAAAACATCAATCTCCGCCCGATCTCCGGTCTCCGTCGTCTTCTCCCACGCGGCGATCTGATGAAACTGTTCGATCTCTTCAAGTCCATTGAGCAGCGGATTGTCACGCAGTGCATACAGTTTGTGCCGGCAGAGATAGTTCCCACGGCCCTTCATGTAACAGACCTTCAGTGGACCCAGTAGCGATTCCAGAAACGGGACGTCTTTGAAGAAGAGCTGCTCCTGCAGGTTCTTTGTTCCCGTGGAGATAATGATTCTTTGCTGATGCTCCCGAGCCTTGCGTAGTGCGGGAACCAGGTACGCCAGCGTCTTGCCTGTTCCTGTACCGGCCTCCACAATCAGGTGACGCTTGTCTTCAAATGCCTTCTCCACGGCACGCGCCATCTCGTACTGACCCCGTCGGTGCTCAAAGGCCAGCGACGAACGGGAAAGAATTCCACCCGGCGCAAAGAACTCATGCAGTGACGGCAGCCTCTCGCCGGGTTGGAGTGGCGGAGGCAAAATCGGGATGGACGTAGGCGCGGACAAGGCGAAGAAGCAGCAAAGAGCTTGCTGGTTTCTATAATAGACAGGTTGCGTTCCGCCGCTTGCTGAGTGGCGATTTTGGAGTGACCTCGTTGGCGACCCCTGCGAGGAGAAAGCTGGAACTTACCGGTGGCAAAAAACGATCAAAAACGGCTCGGGAAAAAGCATCGCCAGGCCACCACGCGTCCCAAGAAGGGGCGATCTCCCAAAATCGCTCCCACGACGGGGGCAGTCGATCCTCGTAAGCGCAAGCAGCTTGCCTCCAAAAAGGCGGCGGCAGAGAAGCTCAAGAGGGTTCCCCGAAAGTCGCCGGAGCGTGAGGCACGGGTTACTCTTCGGGGAGATCAGAGGCGTCCTCCCGTAAGCGTTAGACCGGTGCCCGTAGGCCCGGGCGCCGAAGCCGATGAAGTCGAGGAGCAACAAGCCTGGCATCAGGCTGAGGTCAATGCATCCCGATACAGCACTGACCAGGATGCGCCCCATACGCAATCTCCCCTGATTGCGGTCTGCGGAAGACCAAACGTCGGCAAATCGACTCTCTTCAACCGTCTCACCGGATCGCGTCGATCCATCGTCGGCGACGAGCCGGGCATCACCCGCGATCGCATTTACGGTGAGATTGAGTGGGCCGGCAGGCAGGTTCGCGTAGTCGACACCGGCGGCGTCGTTCCCGATGACGAAGCCCTGATTCCCAGTGAGATATTCCGCCAGGCCCAGGTCGCTCTCTCTGAAGCCGATGCCATCGTCATGGTGGTCGACGGCCGCACCGAGTTGGCAGCGCCGGATATCGAACTGGCGCGTCTACTGCTGCGTGGCGGAAAGCCGATCTTTCTTGCTGTCAACAAGATGGACTCGGCGGAGCTGCTCGCAGGAGCGGAAAACTTCCGCAGTCTCGGTCTACGCAACGTTCTTCCCATCTCAGCCGAGCACGGAACCGGGGTAGGAGACTTACTGGATGAGGTCTTCGCTGCTCTACCTGTCGAGACCGTGGCTGAGGAACCGACCGATGTCATGCTGACCGCCGAGGATGAGATGGCAGAGGACGAAGATGGTCCCGCTCCGGTCCGCAAGCTCCGCACACACGGCGAGTACGAGCAGAGCGAGACCAAGATTGCCATCATCGGTCGCCCAAACGTAGGCAAGTCCACCCTGCTGAACGCGCTTACGGGGACCAGCCGAGCTATCGTGTCCCCCATCGCCGGAACTACCCGCGACGCAGTCGACGAGGTCGTCGAGCGAGGAGGTCACAGATTCCGCTTCGTCGATACCGCCGGCATCCGGCGCAAGGGCAAGACAAAACTGATGGCCGAGAAGCTGTCGGTCATCATGGCGCGCAAGCATCTGGAAGCAGCCGACGTCTCTCTCCTCCTGATTGACGCGACCGAAGGGGTCGCTGCGCTAGACGCGAACATCGGCGGCTACGCCCACGAGAGCGGCAGGAGCGTGATTATCGTCGTCAATAAATGGGATGCCGTCACGACAGCAAGAACCGACGGCAAAGCGCCTGCCGACAAGAAGGTGTACGAACAGCAGGTCCGGGATGCATTGAAGTATCTCGATTACGCTCCCCTGCTGTTTATCTCGGCCGCTGAAGGCAAGGGAGTTGATCAGGTCTTCAAAAAAGTTGAGCTGGTGGCTCGTGAACGACGCAAGCGGGTGTCCACCGGGAACATGAATCGTTTTCTGGAGCGCGTAGATTTCCAGAGAGCCTCCGTTCCTATGTCGAAGCGCGTCCGGATCTACTACATGACGCAGGCCGCGGTGGCTCCGCCAACCTTCGTGCTATTCACCGATAAAGACGTTAAACTGCACTTTGGCTTTGAGCGCTTCCTCGCCAATCAGATTCGCGAAAGCTTCGGCTTTATCGGCTCGCCCATCTGGTTCAAGGTTCGGGCCCGCAACAAGAAAGCTGCGGATTAGGCTACATTCTCCGCTCTCTTGAGTGAAGTCTCCTGCAGCCACAGATCCCAGGCCGCGAGGGCCCGCTCACACTGGATGCGATGGCGCTCCTTCTTGTCCCGGATCTTTTTCCGCAGATCCTCTTCAAGAGGGAGCAGGAGATCGAACGTTACATTGGCAGGCTGGAAGTTCCTGGCTTCGCTATGAGTGATGTAGTGCATCAGAGACCCGTGTGCGCTGATACGCGGTGCCGGGACAGGGGTTTGCCCATGCGCCAGCGCCGCAGCGAAACGGCCGGCAAGCAGGCCTCCGGCAATGGATTCCGTGTAACCTTCGACGCCGCTGAGCTGGCCCGCAATCAGAATGTTCGGGTGAGCCCGCAGTGCGAGAGTCTCAGTCAGCACGGTAGGGGAGTTGATGTAGGTATTTCGGTGTATCTGACCCCAGCGCAAGAAATTCGCGTTCTCGAGTCCAGGGATCAGGCGAAGCACACGAGCCTGTTCGCCGTACTTCAGGTGATTCTGGAATCCGACAAGGTTGTAGGAATCCGCTCGGAGATTCTCCTGGCGTAGCTGAACGACAGCATAGGGCCAGCGTCCCGTCTTCGGATTCGTCAGGCCCGCGGGTTTCATGGGGCCAAAGCGCAGCGTGTCCCGGCCCCTCCGAGCGATCTCCTCGATCGGGAGACAGCCCTCAAAGTACTTCGCGTCTGCACCCGAGACATCGGAACCTGGTATCCGCTCCCACTCCTTCGCCGGAACCATCTCGGCGCTCGATAATGCGTCGATGAAACGGTCATACTCTTCCTTGGTGAAGGGGCAGTTGATGTAGTCGGCCGTTCCTTTGTCCCAGCGTGCCGCAAAGTAGACCTTATCCATGTCGATCGTGCTGGCATCGACGATGGGAGAGATGGAATCGTAAAAGGCGAGATGCTGCGATCCGGTAAGCCTCTGCAGCTCGGCCACAAGAGCCGGTGAGGTAAGCGGTCCGGTTGCAAGAACGGTAATCTCGTCTGCCCGCTCGCCAAGGCTCGTAACCTCTTCTCGAACGACCGTGATGCGCGGATTCTGCTCAATCAGTGCAGCCACCTTTGCGGAAAACTCCACACGGTCGACTGCCAAAGCATGCCCGGCCGGAACAGCACTATCGTCCGCCGCAGCTAGCAAAAAGGAGTTGGCTCTACGCATCTCCTGCTTCAACAGCCAGGGAGCCGAATTTTCGCTTTCGGACTTCAGAGAGTTGGAACAGACGAGTTCGGCGAAGTCAGATGTCTGGTGAGCCTCAGTAGACCGTATCGGTCGCATCTCATACAGGGTTACATCACAGCCCATCCACGCCGCCTGCAGGGCAGCTTCCGGGCCAGCAAGGCCTCCGCCGATCACTTTGATCTTCTTCATCATGTCTATTGTCTCGCGGATGAGAGTACCGGAGCGTGGGTCGCTAGAGGAGGAGGCCGATCGCAACACTCATGGCGGGGAAATGGGCGAACTTGCTCTTCTGCTCCAAGCGGACATCCACCGCAAACGCATGCTACTCTTACCTTCCTCCCCAAAGGTTAACCGGGCCCCGTTCCTATTCCTTGGAGGTAGTAATGAACTTATTCCGCAAACGGGCGTCAGCCAAAATGGCTGGCCGACGACAGTCTGGATCTTCAATCTCGAACATCCTCACATTTGCAGCATTGGCAACGACTCTTGTGGCCGCACAAGCCGCCAGGGCTGACTCGTACAGCTTCTCCTTCACGGGTGGAGGTCTCAGTGGTTCGGGCACCATCGTAGTCTCGAACGCCCCGGTTCCCGGCGTACCCGGCGGATATCAGATCACAGGAATCAGCGGAACTTTCTCAGATTCCATTGCAAACTTCTCGGGCGCTATCACCGGCATCCAGCCGACTTCTCTGCCCTCCGGTATCAACCCCGACGGCACATTCATTCCGCCGGGCAGCCAGGCTGACGGGTTTGGCTTCTCTTATGACAACCTGTTCTTCCCCGGCGGAAATTCGCCGGCCGTATGCCCTCCCCCTGCGCCCGGCGACCCGGAGCCTCCCTATCCCTTCGGTGGCGGCGTGTTCGATATCTACGGCATGCTCTTCAACGTTGAGGGCGGCTACACCGTCGATTTGTGGAGCAACGGTGTGGTTCCCGGAGCAGGCCTCACCTACGGTGTCGGCGATGCGCTCAACGGGGTCGTGCTCAACACCTTTGGCGAGCCCTTCTCAGGCACCAGCGTGGATGTGACGACCGCTGCGACACCGGAGCCGGGTTCTCTCCTGCTTCTGGGAACCGGTCTTCCCGGCCTGCTGATTGCGCTGCGGCGGAAGCTCGGGCCGTCGGCTGGCCGGACTGCCTAGAGCGTCACATCTGCTCGATTACGACCTGCGCGGACAGAACGGACCCTGCATCATCGGGCTACCTGTCTGCGCAGCCGTGGTCACTTCTTCATAGCGATCTATCTGTTCCCGCCGCTACTTTTGGATTTCCGTGGGCGGCCAGATCCTTGAGCGCATCACCGTCGATACGCATGATGCGCCACTGCTGGAGCATGTGCGCTCCCATCTGTTCATAGAAGTCGATCGCCATCTGGTTCCAGTCAAGAACATGCCATTGAAACCGATCGCCCCTTTCGAGAGCGATGGCAGCGAGACGGGCAAAGAGAGCTTTGGCGATGCCTCTGCGACGGAACCGGGGGCGAACGAAAAGATCCTCCAGATGGATTCCCGCGTTTCCGCGCCACGTCGAATAAAACGGAAAATAGAGCGCCATCGCCGCCGGTTCACCCGACCATTCGGCTATCAGGCACTGGAAGACTGGCCGCTCGCCGAAGCCGTCGCGCACAAGGTCTTCAGCGGTGGCGATAGCCTCCTCAGGCTGCCGCTCATACTCGGCAAGCTCCCGGATGAAGATCAGCATCTCGGGAACGTCAGCAGGAGTGGCCTCGCGAATAGTCAGTGGTGACGGGGACCCCTCTGGTGAATCGCCGGTCAATTGCTCAGGTACGTTCATAACACCTTTAGGGATTGGTACTGGAACCAGCTTTCGTGGCGGCTTTCTGTGCCGAGAGCCACTTATTGAAGGGAAGGGAGAAGGCGAAGAGCTCCTTGCCGCCAGAGGTGTGGATCATTTTGATATAGATCTCCGCTCCCTTCAGGGGCGGGTCATCGAGGTCTTTGACGTCATAAAACAAGTAACCGGCTACCGTCGAATGAGCGGTTACGGTCGTTGTCTTGAATCCGAAGTCCTCATCATCCTGGGTGATCTTTTTGTCGATAGGGGGTGCATGCCTGGAAATCGGTATGGGGATGATAGGAACTTTGCGTCCTACAGCATCTTTGGTCGAAAAAAGCCGCCGATTGATGTCGTCCAGGGTCGCCGCGGGATATTTGTCCCGGTTGGCAGTGATGAACTGCATCCGGGCCTCGCTAAGGTCGAGCGGGGCGTCAGAATCGTTAGTAACAATCACGCGGACCGGGATGAGCGAGTGCCGGATGTAGGGCAATCGGAAGAAGTCGCAGTTCTGCGGCTCGGTACAGGGGTCGATCGCGACGGTAACATGCTCCTGCGGATGAGTCTCGAAGACTGGATACTGATTCGCGGGCTCTGGTGGCGGAGCCTTTTTGCCACCTGCAAAGACAACAGTCGAGAGCGCCACCCCAAAGAGGGCGAACAGAAGTGACGTTCGTAACATAAGGCGGATGTAGGGTTTCATCGCTAAGTTGATTATCATCTTCGCTGGTGGACCTGGTAAAGCAAGGGGACGGGCTCGGTTGATTCTTGCGGTTTATAGCGCGCTGCTGGTTGTAACTCTGGTACTGAGCGCTCCGTGGTGGCTGGTACGTATGGCAACCAGCGGGCGATACCGTGCTGGCCTGGCGGGTCGCCTGGGAAAGGTTCCAGCATGCCTGGCGGAGGCAGCTGCCGGACGAAGAGTCATCTGGCTGCATGCGGTCTCAGTCGGAGAGGTGATGGCAGCGACAGAATTGGTCGAGGAACTGCACAATGCTTTGCCGGAGTGGGTCATTGCTGTCTCTACTACGACTGAGACGGGCCAGCGATTGGCGCGTGAGCGATTCGGAGCCCGATCGCCCGTTTTCTATCTGCCTTTCGACTTCGCGGTCCTGATTCGCCGCTATCTGCGTGCGCTCCACCCCGAAATGGTGGTGCTTATGGAAAGCGAGCTTTGGCCAAACCTGATGGACGTGTGCTTTTCCCAGGGAATCGCTCTTGCGGTGGTCAATGCGAGGGTATCGGATCGTTCCCTGCCTCGCTATCTACGACTGAAGACATTGTGGCGGCCCCTGCTGATGCGGGTGTCGCTGTTTCTGGCCCAGAGCGAAGAGAATGGCAGCCGGCTGGTCAGGATCGGAGCACCAGAAGACCGGGTCAAAGTAACGGGCAATCTTAAATACGACGTAAAAGCTCCCGGCGAGAATGCTATGACAAGCCTGCTGCAGGAACATCTCCCGACCGATGCCAAGGTGGTGATTGCAGGAAGCACCCTCGACGGCGAGGAAAGGATGTTGCTGGCAGCGTGGCCCCGGGTGCTGGAGGAAGAGCCTGAGAGCATTCTGGTCATCGCCCCGCGCCGGCCGGAACGGTTCGGCACCGTGGCGACCCTGGTGGAGTCTTCAGGCTTCGATGTCGTGCGCGCAAGCGAGCTTCGCGGAGGAGGAGGCGTGAGGAGGCGCGAGGGTGTGATTCTTCTGGACACGATCGGCGACTTGGCATCGGTATACTCCCTGGGCAGAGTGGCGTTTGTCGGCGGAAGCCTTGTGAAGATGGGCGGCCATAATCCGCTGGAGCCAGCTCGGTTTGGAGTCCCGATCGTGATGGGGAGATCGAGCGAGAACTTCCGTGAGATTGTCGATGCGATGAAGGCTGCGAACGCAATCAGGATCATCGAGACGCACCAGATAGCAGGAGCTTTCGTCGAGCTACTGAGAGACGAAGAGAGCGCTCGCGCAATGGGCGAACACGAACGTCAGGTGTTCCGAGCACAGGCAGGAGCGACTTCCCGGACAGTTGCGTCACTGCTGGACCTGCTGGACAGGAAGGCGTCATGAGGCGAATTCGCCGGGGTCTGCTTCCCTTCTCTCCGCTGTATGCAGCGGTAGTGACGGCGAAGCGCCGGATGTACAGCCTGGGATGGCTGAAGCCGAAGCGGCTCACGTCGCCGGTCATCAGCGTTGGAAGCGTGTCCGCTGGGGGCGCAGGAAAGACTCCGATGGTGCTGATGCTCGCCACCATTCTGCGGAGACGTGGTTATGCAGTCAGCATCTTGACTCGGGGATACGGTCGAGCCTCCAACCTGATCGAGCGTGTGGACGCGTCTGACGATCCGGAGTGGCACGGAGATGAACCGGTACTTTTGGCACAACGTTCCGGAGCTCCGGTGTTTGCAGGCTCCGAACGATATAGCGCAGGTCTACTGGCGGAACAGGATCATCAGAACAATAAGGTCTCTGTGCATCTGTTGGACGATGGCTTTCAGCACCTTCGACTGGCACGCAATATCGACATCGTTCTGCTGACACTGGACGATCTGGAGGACCGGCTGTTACCGGCGGGGAACCTGCGTGAACCAATTGCCGCCATCGCGGAAGCAGACGTCGTGGTCGTGCGAGAAGAAGAGTGTAAGAGGTTGGAAGGCGTGCTAAACCAGTTGCAACAACAAGGTGCTGGTTTTCTAGTCTGGAAGATTCGCCGAACGCTCCAGATAGCAGAGGATGATGCGCGTCTACCCACGCTGCCTCTCGCGTTTTGCGGTATCGCGCGGCCCGAGAACTTCACCAGCATGCTGAAATCCTCCCGCTACGAACCGCTGGATACTGTGATCTTCCCGGACCACCATCGATATCGGGAACCAGACACGGCCCGCATACTGGATCGCGCGAGAGCACGAGGAGCCAATGGCTTTGTCACCACCGAGAAGGATGCGGTGAAACTAACTCCTGAGATGCGGGAGCGCCTGGAGGCGCTGGGGCCGTTGATCGTTGCCCGGCTAAACGTAGAGCTGGTTGACGAAAAAGATGCCCTGATGCAGCTGGTACAGATGGTCTCTCAGCTGGATCGCAGAAAGACGCGACAGCGGTCGTGAGAGAATGAGCGCTTGGCGACACAGGATCATCTCCATTCCCCGCTGCGGGGTAAAAAGCGCGTCCTGATTGTACGGACGGGCGCAATGGGCGATGTACTGCACGCATTGCCTGCTGTGGTGGCTCTCAGAAAAGCACATCCTGACTGGTTTATAGGCTGGGTGATTGAACCAAGGTGGCGGCCTTTGATGAGTGCCGTCATGGCGGACTCTACCCAGCTGCCTGTCATCGACTGCGCCTACCCTGCGCATACACGAGAATGGAGCAAAAGACCGTTCTCGACGTGGACGGTCTCAGACATTGCTCGCCTACGACGCCTGATCCGTAGCGATCGATTCGACCTGTGCGTGGACCTTCAAGGATCTATCCGTTCGGCGACGATTGGAAAGCTAGCCGGAGCCGGGCAGTTTGCCGGCCCTGCTGAACCACGTGAAATGCCAGCCCGGTGGCTGTATGGGAGACGATTGCAGACGAAGGCTGTCCATGTGATCGAGCAGGCGTGTGAATGGATCGGCGATGCAGTGGGGGAGTTTATCTCTCCCGTACCAATCGACTTCCCCATCGATGAGGACGCCGAAAAAAAATGCAAAACAATCCTGAACGGCCTTATGGCAGAGAAGCAGGGCTATGCTCTGATTGCGCCAACCGCAGGGTGGGGAGCAAAGCAATGGCCGGCGGAACGCTTTGGAGCGGTTGCGTCGAAGCTGGGAAAACTTGGCATCCCAAGCCTTGTCAACGCATCTGCTCCCGGGGATCTCACAGCCCGGCGGGTAGTAGAGACAAGCGAGGGCTACGCTGCCATGGCCAGGGCGGATATCCCTCTGCTGATTGAACTGACGCGACGAGCCAGTGTTGTGATTGCGGGGGACACCGGGCCGCTCCACCTGGCAGCGGCACTCAGGAGACCGGTGGTGGCATTGTTCGGGCCGACGGATCCAGCCCGAAACGGACCCTACGGCACCATGGCACGAGTTCTTCGCCACGGTGGGGCGCGTCGCGATCATCGTCGCCTGGCTGAACCGGAGGCAGGCCTGCTTGAAATTACAGTAGATGAGGTGGCAGACGCGGCCATTGAGCTCTTGAAAGGTCCACAATTGCGCAGGACGGGACAGGTAAGGTAGACGAGTGAGTGAACGAAGCAGTTGGCAGCGCATTGCACGGCGCATCCGTGTACCACTGGGATTCATATTTGCGGCCCTGTTCTTATGGCTGGCGCGGCCGACCTGGAGCTTGATGCTGCTGAGTCTTCTGCTGGTCGTCCCGGGACTCTGGTTACGAGGCTATGCGGCCGGGTATGTGAAGAAGAATGCTGAGCTAACTCGGACGGGACCATACGCTTACACACGGAACCCCTTGTATCTCGGCTCCATGATGATCGCCTTCGGATTTGCACTGGCATCCGGCAACTGGATCATCTTCCTGATCTTGGCAACGGGATTTCTCGCCATCTATCTGCCTACGATCCGTTCGGAGGAAGAGTACCTGCGAAGTCATTTTCCCGGCTTTGACGACTACTCCCGGCAGGTCCCACGGCTGCTGCCCCGGTTTACGCCGGCACAGAACGACCTGCCGCCAGGGCGATTCTCACGAGAGCGGTACCTCCACCACCGCGAGTACAATGCACTTATGGGAAGCGCAGCAATTTACGGAGCGCTTGCGGTACGCTTGTTGCTTCGCCGCTAGCGGCACAAGGCTTCCGGGAGAATGCCAAAGAGCATTCCCCGACGATGGATCTCTTTGGGATGCTGGTGAAGGGTTTTACGTGAGGGTTTGTGCTTAGACCCTCAATTCCAATTCGTGTGAGTCAGCTCTGTCGAAACGTTTCACGGTATTCCTTCTCCCGATCTTTTTGTGCTGGCTGGCAGCGCCTGTCTGTCCAGCTCAGTCGCTCACGCAGCGACTCTTCCCCCCACCGCAGCCGGTGACGATTCCGACGCTCGAGCCTCCGCCGGCAGGATATGTCTTTCCGACCAGACAGACACTCAGCTACTCCGTAGACTGGCGAGTTTTCACTGCTGCAGTTGCCACGTTTCAGATTGAGCAACAAGGTACGACCGAGAAGGTTACTGCTTCCGCCGACACCGTGGGCGGAGTGACCATGCTGTTCCCTGTGGTGGACAGATTCCAGTCGTCGTTTGATACGAAGACCGGGTGCTCTTCAGGATTCTCCAAGCAAACGCTGGAGGGTCGGAGAAAGATATCAAGCGACCTCAACTTCAACTACAGCCAGGGCAAACAGACGTTAGTTGAGCGCAACCTTGTAAAGGGAACGACCAAGCAGCTTACCGCCTCGATTCCGGCGTGCGTCACCGATTCTCTCTCCGCTATTTTTTATGCGGGATCACATCCGCTGGTGGTTGGGCAGGACTTCCGGTTTCCGCTCGCCGACTCAATGCGAACAGTCACCGTCACGATGAAGGTTGAGGCAAAGGAGGAGATCAAGACTCCCGCCGGAACCTTTCAGACGATCCGGGTTCAACCGACCGCAGACGAGGGTGTCGTGAAGAACCGGGGCAAAATTTGGATCTGGTACACGGACGATGCCAGGCACATTCCGGTACAGGTCAGGGCCAGTCTGTTCTGGGGAACGATTACAGCTCGGCTGCAGTCATACGAGACGAAGTGAGGGAACCCATGGACGAACTGACATTAGGGCAGGAATTTGATCCAGAACAGTTTGTTACGGTGGCGCGCTTTGAGGATCCGGTAGAGGCCCAGATGGCGAAGGGAATGCTGGAGACCTCCGGCTTTGAGTGCTTTCTGCAGGGCGAGAACGCGAATCAGCTGTTAGGTGCGGCGTTTCGAGCGCGGCTCTTGGTTCATCGCAAGGATAAAGATGCGGCAATACAGCTTCTGCCATCGGCAGACGCCGACGCAACCGAGGAGAGTCCTGAAGATGAGGAGGATGATCAATGAGTGCTTCTGCGACCTCACGCCCGGAAAGATCAAAGGCAGTCCTTTGCCTCTCTGGAGGAATGGATTCAACGGTTTGCGCGGTCCTGGCGGCCAGGGACTATGACGTCTTTGCCCTGCACTTCAGCTATGGGCAAAGGACGGAAACGAAGGAAAGGGCGGCGGCAGAGGAGATTGCGCGCCTGACCGGAGCAAGGGAGTTTCTGCCGCTGAAGATGGACCTGTTCCGCAGCATTGGAGGGTCGGCCCTGACCGACGAGAGGATCGAGGTGCCGGACGCGCCTGCGGAAGAGACTGCAATCGGGTCAGAGATTCCGGTTACTTACGTTCCTTTCCGCAATGCACATTTTCTCTCGGCTGCCGTGAGCTGGGCTGAAGTGTTGGGAGCAAAGAAGATCTTTATCGGTGCGGTGGAGCAGGACAGCTCGGGTTATCCCGATTGCAGACCTGCTTACTATGAGGCTTTCAACCAGCTGATCCGGGAGGGCACGAA
The DNA here is from genome assembly GCF_036877565.1 of Edaphobacter sp. HDX4. NCBI lineage: Bacteria > Pseudomonadati > Acidobacteriota > Terriglobia > Terriglobales > Acidobacteriaceae > Edaphobacter > Edaphobacter sp. HDX4. Next base: position 82,013 of record NZ_JAEDXW010000021.1, on the reverse strand, counting down.
AGCGGGCGATATTCGGGTGGAAACACCATTGATCCATATGAAAAAGAACCAGATTGTGAGGCTCGGAGTTGAATTAGGCGCTCCGTTCCATGTAAGTTGGTCATGCTATTCCGGCGAACGGGAGGCGTGTGGAGTCTGTGAGAGCTGCGTCTTGCGTTTGAGAGCATTTCGTGAGGCCGGAGCCGCAGATCCCATACCTTATGCCAGCCCAAAAGCGGCATCTAATACCGCAGTCTCACCGAAGTTTTGAAAAAGCTGGCGCGACCGTCCCAAAGTAGTCAGACGAGAATTGAATCAGGAGAACGAATAATGAACCGTATTGCAAGAAAATGGAGCGTAGGGCTGGGAGCCTGCCTGGCGCTTTTGCTCGCTCTGGCAGCGCAGAACGGATGGGCACAACCGGCCCCGGCCAGTGTGCACGGGCATGTGAACAATGCGATTGGAGGACCGCTTACCAAGGGTGAAGTGAAGCTTACCCAGGACCGGTCCTCTGACGAAAAGAGCCGGAAGTATACAAACACATTCGAAATCGATGCTTCGGGTAACTTCAAAGGCACGGGAATTGCCCCGGGCAGCTACCTGGCTGTAGTGTTCGTCGATGGCAAAACGGTCGACTTCCTAGACAACATCACGTTCACCGCAGGCGAAGATCACCTGCTCAATTTCGACATGACCCGCAAGGAGTACATCGACAAGATGACTCCCGAGGAGAAGAAGCAGCTGGAGGAGTTCAAGAAGAAGAACTCTGAGGCGACACAGGCGAATGCCAAGATTGCGAATCTCAATGCGCTGTTGACCCAGGCACGTGCGGATACAAAAGCCGGCAACTTCGACCCGGCCATCACGGCGATGCAGCAGGCGACCTCGCAGAAACCCGACGAAGGCATCCTTTGGGTAGCACTTGGCGACGCGCAGCTCGGTGCGGCCGATGCAGCGGCAAAGGCTGCAAAAGCAGCGGGCAAGCCAACTGATCCTGCGGTTCAGGCAAAGTACGCAGAGGCCGCGGCTTCCTACAAGAAGGCCGTGGATGCAAATGCAGCTTCCAAGAAGCCTAACGTCGAGACCGCTGCTGCTGCCTACAACCAGATGGGTCAGGCTCTGGCCAAGGGTGGTGACGGCAAGGGTGCCTCGGATGCCTACGAAGAGGCTGCGAAGGCGCAGCCTGCAAACGCCGGCATGTACTACTACAACGAGGCGGCAACGCTATATAACGCAGGCAAGCTGGATGAAGCTGCAGCAGCGGCAGATAAAGCTATCGCAGCAGATCCGAAACGGGCAGATGCTTATTACATCAAAGGACAATCCTTGATTCCGAAGGCCAGTGTGGATCCGAAGACGCAGAAGATCACTGCGCCTCCGGGATGCGTCGAGGCTTACCAGCAGTACCTCGAGCTGGTCCCCGAAGGTCCCCGCTCCGAAGAGGTGAAGGGCATCCTTACGGGTATCGGAGCTCAGGTGAAGTCCAGCTACAAGGCAGGAAAGGGCAAGAAGTAAATTCCCCTTCTAAAGCATGGGCCTCGGCGGAAGCCGAGGCCCTGTTTGTTTGTGCGAAGAACCGGTGGAGAGAGGCCAGCAGAATGAGATCGGCCAGTGTACGCGATGGGCGTGGTAACGAGGAGATCGTGACCTTTGACGAAGCTCTCGAGATTGTTCTCGCGCAGGCTGAGCAGGTATCTCGGCCGGCAATCGAAACCGTGAAGCTCACCGGATCATTCGGACGCATTCTGGGGAAGGCGGTAGCTGCAGACCGCGATCAGCCTCCCTTCGATCGATCCACGCGAGATGGATATGCTGTGCGAGCCGAGGACGCAATGGAAAGAACCTGGCTCGCCGTCGAAGGGGAGATTGCGGCAGGAGCTCGATGGGACAAGCCGCTGCTTCCCGATCAGGCCGTTGCGATCATGACAGGAGCCCCCGTACCTGATGATGCGGACGCTGTCGTGATGCTGGAGCACGTAGATAGAAGCGGATTGCACAGCAAGGCAGCCATCAGGCTCATGGAAGGTCGAAAGATTGAAGCAGGAGAAAACATTGTTCCTCGCGCAAGCGAGGCCCGTGCCGGTGATGTTGTTCTAGAACCGGGCACGACATTGGATCCCGCTGCAGTGGCGCTGGCGGCAGCATGTGGAGCACAGATTCTGGAGGTCTTTGCGAAGCCGCGAGTCTCGATCGTGGCTACTGGCGATGAGCTGGTTGATGTGATGGACACGCCCGGACCGCAGCAGATACGGAATTCCAACAGTTATGGGCTTGCAGCCCTGGTCAACGCCGCAGGAGGAATCCCGCTGCAGCTGCCGGTCGCTCCGGATCGACGAGAGGCCCTGGAGACCTCAATCCGGCAAGCTCGCGGAGCAGACCTGATGCTATTGACCGGGGGCGTGTCCATGGGCGAATACGACCTGGTCGAAGAGGTTCTGCTGGAGATGGGAGCGAAGTTCTTTTTCACCGGAGTGAAGATGCAGCCGGGGAAACCTGTCGTGTTCGGTCAGCTTCCACAGGATGACAGAACGCCCGCCGTATACTTCTTTGGACTGCCGGGAAACCCTGTATCTACCCAGGTGACCTTTGCCTGTTTTGTTGCGCCTTTGTTGAAAGCGCTGGGAGGATGCATGGCCGAGGGGCCACCATTTGCACAGGCCACGCTCGTTGATGATGTCGAGCCGCGGAAGGCGATCACAAGGGTCTTGCCTGCGAGACTCAGTCCGACCCGGGCACGTCCCGAGGTCAGGCTGGTGGTCTGGCAAGGATCGGGCGATATGGCAGCCAATGCCCGGGCGAATTGTTATGCGGTTCTTCCAGGCGATGTTGCGCACTTCCGACCCGGAGACGTGATCACGATCCTGCTACGTTGAATGTCAGCATCGGATATTGTGCAACACGTCTGCAGCTGTTCCCAAAGGCACAGGGCGGTGAGAGGCTCCTCGAGTCATTCCCTGCCACGAAAGGAGCCTGTGAAGAGATGAAATTATCGCACTATGACGACGAAGGACAGGCGCATATGGTGGACGTAGGCGCAAAGGTGCCGAGTCGCCGCGAGGCGAAGGCTCGGGCTTTCGTGGAGATCTCTCCCGAAGCTCTGGCTGCTCTTCCGAGCAATCCCAAAGGAAATCCATTGGAAGTGGCAAGGTTTGCCGGAATTCAAGCGGCCAAGCAGACGGCATCTCTCATCCCCATGTGCCATCCGCTGCCGTTGAGTTTCGTCGATGTCGTCGCGAAGGTGGTCGAAGGTGGCGTGGAAATTGAGACGACCGCAGCCACTGTAGCCGGAACGGGGGTAGAAATGGAAGCCATGACAGCAGCCTCCATTGCGGCACTTACGGTCTACGATATGACGAAGGCGCTGGACAAGGCGATCCGCATACGTGAAGTCGAGCTCATCAGCAAAAGCGGCGGGAAGAGCGGCGAATGGCGGCGTGCCGTGAACCTCGCGACCTAAACTGCGGTTGCCAGGTTCACCGCAAAGACATGTTCATAGTTCTTCCACGTATGACTCAGCGAAAATCCTGCTGATCGCAACAGGTCACGAATGCGATCCAACGTGAATTTATAGCTGTTCTCGGTGTGGATGGACTCACCGGGAGCGAAGTGAATGGTCAACGCTGGCCCTGCAGCGTTGGCAGGAATGCGGACCGGCTGTGCAGCGCGAGCTACGAGATGCATCTCAATGCGCGACTCACGGGCATTCCATTGAACGCAATGTTCGAAATTATCGATCTCGAAGTTCGCCCCTAGTTCACGGTTCAACCGAACAAGCACATTCCGGTTGAAGGCTGCTGTTGTTCCCGATGCATCATTGTACGCAGCGATCAGATGAGCGACGCTTTTGGATTCGGCCGGAGCAAGATCCGTTCCCAGCAGAAGTTGGTCACCGGGAAGCAGCTGAGCGCGAAGATTCCGCAGAACGTCTCTGGCGTCATCCGGTGAGAAATTGCCGATACTGGAACCGATGTAGAGAGCCAGAGTACGGGTGTCAGGAAGTCGATTCAAAGGAAGCGCCTGACTGGTGTAGTCGGCGACCTGACATCGTACGGTCACTCCCGGGATATTGGCGCGAATGTTCTCTGTTGCCTCTGCAAGAGCCGTAACAGAAACATCGACCGGTTGATACACAACGGTACGCTGCCTTCGCACGGTAGCAGCAAGCAGGATCCCAGTCTTCGTGGCCGTACCCGCACCCAACTCGATAATGGTCAGCATCGGAGCCGGGTCGTTGCCTGTCGGCTCACATGCACGCTCCAGAATTTCATCGGCATGTTGCTTGAAAAGGTTGCGCTCGGCACGAGTCAGATAATACTCGGGAAGCTCCGTGATCTTTTCAAAGAGTCGCGACCCTTCCTCATCGTAAAAGAGCCATGGGGAGAGTGTCTTCGGGCTGCTGGTGAGGCCTGAGCGGACCTCGGCAGCAACTGCATCAATGGGCGGGGGGGCAAGTAGTGACTCGCGAAGCGGAGAAAATGAGTCAACGACCGCGGGGATGGTAGGCACTAGAGATATTTCCCCTCTCTGGAATCCGCGGTCGAGAGCCGCTTGGAAATTGGATGCAGGTTCCCGGCAAAGGTAACTCCGAAACCTACATCCTGCTGACGGAACGGTGTCAGCATACTCCTACCGAGGTTTAAGGCGTGTGAATGGACTCTCGCCTTCGTTGATGGCATAGGCCTGGTGGGTGGCCGGAGAGAACGCCACGGCATAGGGATGATCCAAATCGTGAAACGTGCGCAGAGTTTGTGCGGTCCGGGTGTCAATCACTGTAACGGTATTCTGCTGGGGGCTCGCAACGTAGAGAAGTCCTGCATCCTCATCCAAAGCCAGGCCCTGCGGCTGAGCGGAGACGCGAACGCTCGAAGGCTTCCTCTCTTTCGAAAGAATCGTTACGGTGCCGTCGGCATAATTCGCTACGTAAATCTCGCCGGTTTTGCTGTTTACAGCGATCGCGCACGGCATCGAGCCAGTTGGGAGATTCTGAATCTTACTGGTCAGTGGGTCAATCGCGGCGATGCTGGAACCCTGCACATGGGACACATAGAGGAGGCCCTCCGAGCGCACCATCCCCCAGAGGTGCATATCGCCTGCCGCAAGCTTCCTCGTGGCGCCCGTATTCGGGTCGAGCTCGGTGATGGAGTCAGTTTCATACCCCAGAAGGTAGACCTTCTGCCGCTCCGGGTCGACCAGGATAGCGTCCGCAGAACCCGTCCGCAGATTGGAGGTGCTGTTGGAAGCCCCATCGACTACGGTAAGCATATTGCTGAAGGTATTGGAAACGAAGACCTTGTTCGACACTTCGTCGACTGCGATGGCGTAGGGGCGGGCGGCAGTTGGAACTGTGGCCACTACCGTATCAGTACGAGAGTCAATAATCGAAACGGACCGGTCTGCAGCATTGACCACATAGATCCTGTCGGTCTTTTGATTGATTGCTATAGCCATCGGCTCGCCGCCGACTTTGATGGGTAGGATATGCTCCGGTGACGACACTGCAATCACTGAACCATGGGCCGAGTCCACTAGATAAATCTTGCCGGTAGACCGGCTGTAGACGGCAGCGTCGCGGTTGATGAGTCCTGTCACCCGAGGTTCGGCACTCGCGCAAAGTGAGGCTGCGCAGAACAGAAGCAGGAACATCTCTGCCGAGACTTGAAGAGAACGGCGAAGCAACGGTACCTCCCGGATTGAGCGAACGCCCAAATCAATCAAGCAAACGTTTGTCTACAATGGAAGACGATTTTATCAGGCGTTGCAGAATCCTTTTATCTGTTTGACCTGAATCATTCAACATCCGATGAGGCCTTTCGAAAGATGCAGCTCTTCCGCTGGCAGTTCGCTGCCCTTCTTACAACCCTGATGTATGTCGCACTGATTCGTGCCGATGCACAGACAGCGCCAGCCTTTCATGTGCTGGCATTTTATTCCGAGACAGTAGAGCACGATCACGTCGATTTTGCCCGTCAGGCGATTCAGTTTTACTCGAAGGCTGGCAGGCGCGACTACTTCGACTTTGCGACAACGACGAACTGGGATGACATGAATCCCAACAATCTCGCGGCCTATCAGATGATCGTGTGGCTGGACGATTTCCCTCATACAGCAGCGCAGCGCACAGCGTTCGAACAGTATATGGAACACGGCGGCGGGTGGCTGGGTTTCCACATCGCTGCTTATAATGACAGCGGAACTCACTGGCCATGGTTTGTTCGTTTCCTGGGCGGCGGCGTCTTCTATGGAAACAACTGGCCGCCCTTGCCCGCTACTCTGACAGTGGACGATCCCACACATCCCGTGACGCGTCATCTTCCCCATCAGTTCCTCGCTCCAGCGAACGAGTGGTACATATGGCGTCCCTCGCCGCGAGACAACAAGGACGTTAAAGTTCTGCTGACGCTCGCTCCATCGAACTATCCGTTGGGTATGAAGGATGTGGTGCGAGGCGGAGATCTTCCTGTTGTGTGGACGAACACACATTACCGCATGCTCTACATGAACATGGGGCACGGGAACAAGATCTTCACCAGCAAGGTACAGAACCGTCTGATGGAAGACGCAATGACTTGGGTTGGAGCGAAAAAGGGAATGTGATCGGCAGCGGGTCGCGGATGGTTTGGCTCTGACCAGCCAGGCTAAACCGATCGCGCGACCGAACTGTCGGTGATTTACAGCGGAGCTATCAGCGGTTTACTGCGGCTCCAACCAGATCGAGCACGTCGGCGATGATTCGCGTCGAGGGATCATAGGCTACGACATACCCGTCATAGTACCCATACTGATATCCCGGGGGAGGAGGGGGAACTTCCGCATAGTAAGAACGGGGCACCGGCTGAAACCGGTAGTTGCTGGGGATGCGCTCACCTCGCGTGAAATGAGGGCGTCCATGCGAGTTGTGCTGCCAGTGTTGAACGTCGTGTTGATAGTGAGATGCGAAGTGGTTTCGGTCTTGATCGCGGAATCGGAAGTCCTGTCCGTGCTGGTCCTGGTGATCGTCGTGGCGATCATCATGATGATCATAGCCGTGACCGTTGTCGTGGTCAGGGCTGTGGCCTTGTCCGAGCGCGGCGCCAGTTGAAAAGCCCAGCAACAGCGCCGGGACCAATGTGGTACCAAGTAATCTTTTCGCAAAGAAGCGACCTGTCATCTTTCCTCTCTTTCGACATTGCACATGTCAGAAAGTAAGATGCGCATGGAGGAGGAACAGCATGCAAGTATTGAACTATCTTGATTAACAGAAATTTTATCTGTTGAAAACGTGCAGATAAGGCAGCCTGATTGAACCTCCAGGCGCGTACAGTGGGTTCGCTAACGAATGTCTCGGGCGAGCCGAAGACCTGAAAACTGCCACCTTGTTTCAGGCGAGAAGAAGTTGCGATAGGTAGCTCGTATGTGAGTAGCCGGGGTGACGCAGGAGCCTCCACGAAGCACCATCTGTGAGCTCATAAACTTACCGTTGTACTCACCAAGGGCGCCGGGTAGCGGAGCGTAGCCGGGATAGCCGGTATATGGGCTGGCGGTCCACTCCCATACATCTCCGAACATCTGCTGGAGACCTGGCAAGTGGCTGGCCGCGGTTGGATGAAGGTTGCCACTCTCAAGCAGGTTCGGCGTGACTGCGAAACGGGAATGGACATCGACCGAGTTGTTGCCTGTGGAAGAGTGCGTCTGGGCATTACCGAGCTGGTAAGCGGCATACTCCCACTCGAACTCCGTTGGAAGGCGATGACCAGCCCAACGGGCATACGCATCTGCCTCAAACAAGCTGATATGACAGACCGGTGTTTCGGAGAGATCTTCGAGCGGGATCAATCCGTGCATTGTGTAGATCGACCAGCCGGATTTAGTCTCTGAATCCCGCTGCCAGTACATGGGAGCCTGTATGCCCTCGGCGCGAATCGTTGTCCATCCCTCGGAGAGCCACAACTCAGGTCTGTTGTAGCCGTTCTGGTCGATAAAGGCGAGGTACTCCGCACAGGTGACCAGCCGGCTCGCCAGCCGAAACGGAGCCACGTAAAACGGGTGCCGTGGCGTCTCGTTGTCGAAGGCGAAGAGATCGGTGGATGTGAGGTCCGGCGTTAGCCCTATCTCCGTCAGACCAGGCGAGAATTCGATCCACTCCAGTGGTGGAGCGATGGTCGCGAACGGAACCGGCTCCGCGCGATCTATATAGGGCGGGTGCAGAGGATTCGTGAACAGAGCATGCTTGATGTCGGTTGCGATCAACTCCTGATGCTGCTGCTCGTGCTCGATTCCCAAAGCGATGCGGCGGGCGGCCTCATCCTCAATGGGATGCTGGAGCAGGTGCTCGATCGCGGAGTCGATATGGGAGCGATAGGCGAGGATGATCTCAAGTGGAGGACGCGAGAAGGATGACCGCAGCTTCTTCTCGGGCATATCTCCCAGCGAGTTGTAGTAGCTATTGAAGAGCCAACGAAAATTCGGATCGAACAGACTGTAGTTAGCGAGAAACTCAGACAGGACAAACGTCTCGAAGAACCAGCTTGTGTGTGCAAGGTGCCACTTGATCGGACTAGCCTCCGAACAAGACTGGACCATCATGTCCTCAGGCGACAGCGGACGACAGAGAGCCAGCGTCGCGCTACGAACAGCCTTGAATCGGCCTAAAAGAGCAGGGGAGGCGTTTTGGGTAGAAGCTGGCATATTCGTCCTTATATGTCTTGATGGGATGGGTTATCAGCACCTTTTGTTGCTTTTTTTCAGAGCCAGCCAACACTTATGGAAACTGATTGAGTAAACGGGCCAGCAGATAAGCCGCTCCCGCGGCAACTCCCCCTATCAGCACGGTCTGCAGAGCACTGCGAAACCATCCGGAACCCACGATTCGTCCCTTCAGAGCACCAAAAAAGGCAAGCGCAATCAGGGTAACGAGCACGGAGTATCTGAGTGCCGCATCGTTTTGGAACACCAGCATGTAAGGGACCAGCGGGACCAGTCCTCCTGCGATATAGGACATGGCGATCGTCAGCGCCGAACGGTGTGCACGGCCGGGCGGCGGCTCCTCTAGGCCCAGCTCAAAACGCATCATGAAATCGACCCAGGCCGAGGGGTTCTGCTTGAGCGCCGCAAGCACGGGAGCTGCATTCTCCCTGGGCACAGAATACTGCTCAAATATCTCGTATATCTCCTCTTCTTCATCATGGGTTCGTTCCACAACCTCGCGCTCTTCGCGCTGCTTCTCCGAAATGTAGTGCTCCGCATCGCCCTTCGCCGCCAGGTACCCTCCAAGCCCCATTGCGATCGATCCTGCCGCGATCTCTGCGAGTCCGGCGAGAACAACAATTCGCGACGAATTGACGGCGCCAGACAGTCCTGCGGCGAGTGCAAAGGGCACGGTCAGGCCGTCGGACAGGCCGATGACAATATCGCGAACCGTTGCGGACGACTCAAAATGTTTTTCAACGTGCGGCTGCATGCCTCTTCCAGCCGAAGTGGGAGTGATAGTGGGGCTATTGGAAAGCTCGGACACTGCGGTAGTGTAGACCGACTCCGTTCAGGATGCAGGAGTCCGGGGAGTTTTTTGTTGACCCACAGCGTCTTTCCTCGCAAGAAAGCGTCTCTATCAGCACGGGTTCAAAGGGATGAGGGCAATGCAGATGAGAGCGAGGCGGGTGCGGTATCTGTTGACCGCCGTGGTTCTAGTGGCAGGCGTATCAGCATCTTCCGCTCAGGAGACGCCTAGCGATGAAGGAGCCGGTCTGGCCGGAAGTCCCATGATACGGGGCACCGTGACCGCAGCCGCCTCCGACCATGTGACCATCAAGACCGATTCCGATGAGATCTATCAGGTATCTTTGACTCCAAATACACGGCTGGTCAAGGATCGACAACCCATCCAGGTCTCGGCGATCAAGGTGGGAGACGGTGTTGGAGCGATGGGAGAGTTGGATGCCCCCGCGAAGACCTTGCATGCCCTGTTTGTCGCTGTCGTCGACGCCGAGCAGGTCAGGAAGATGCGCGAGGACCTTGGCAAGACGTATATAACAGGCAAGGTCACCGCCATCGACGATCTGAAGCTCACAGTTCAACGCCCTGACCACGTCAGCCAGGTCATCGCAGTTGATGAGACTACCTCATTCCGCAAAGGGAGGGGACGTCGGAGAGCCGGATCGATGGCCGGGGGTACTCCTCCGGCTCAGAACGCCACCCCGGCTGGAGAAGCCGACGGCAGTGGCGAGATCGTCACCCTCGCGGATGTAAAAGTTGGCGACATGATCGCGGGACGAGGGGGCCTTAAGCAAGGCGTATTCGTTCCGACCACGCTCGCCATCCTTCCGCCTGGAAGTGCAGGGGCGATGGGAATGGGAGGCCGCCGCGCCGGGGGACCAGCCAAAGCGCCGTCGGAGACACCCTCTCCGACGAAACCCTGAGTTTGCTCATTGGATCATCTTGGTGATTCGGCTTTTTGAACGATCGGAGCGAGGTCTCGTGAGAAGGGCATTTCAAAGGGTAGCGGTCTTCATCCTGGCCGTGATCACCGTTGGACAGACGGCAGCGGCACACGCTCAGGACACAAATTTAGTGAAGAGCCCTGCTGCTACCTCTGCTGCACAGGCGGGCGGAACTATCAAAGGAACAGCCCGTGCCGGAGCAGTTCCCTTGCCCGGGGTCGCTATTACCGCGACGAACACTCTTACCGGAAAGAAATACGCTACCACTACCGACGCGACCGGGACGTTTGTCATGAGCATTCCTCGAAATGGGCGGTATGTTCTTCGCGCGGAGCTCGCCGCATTCGCTACCGACAGCAAAGAAGTGCTGCTAAGTACGACGGCAGAGAATGGAGTCAGACGAGATCAGACGGTCGACTTTACCATGCAGCTGGCGTCGCGGGTAGAACAGCAGCAGGAACGACAGCAAACGCAGACCGCATCGGCGGTAAATGCTCTTGCCGGCACGCTCGGCCGAGGAGTCCAATCGCTCAGCGTAACAGGAAGCGGCAGTGATCTCGCCGATGCCAGCGCGGGCATGGGAAACACCGGTGCTCAGTTGCCCTCGATGGCCAACCTTGGAGGCGACACCGCATCCGCAGACTCCGTTGCGGTGAGCGGCCAGATGGGCCAGACCAACGGACTTGGGAACCTGAGTGAAGATGAAATTCGTGAACGAGTAGAAGAAGCAATGTCCCGTGCGCGACAGCAGGGAGGGAGCGGGTCCGATGTCGCAAATGCCGTAGCAGGAATGCTAGGCGGCATAGTCGGCGGGGGAGGCGGTCGAGGTGGTTTTGGTGGCGGGCCTGGAGGCAGAGCGTTCACCGTCGGGGGAGGTGGCCGAGGGGGACGTGGATTCAACCCCACGCAGCCTCACGGAGCTATCTTCTATCAGGGCGGAAATGGCGCTCTCGACGCCACCAACTATTCGCTTACGGGAGCCCCCGTTGTCAAACCCGCCTACAGCAGCAACCAATTCGGTGTCACCTTCGCCGGTTCTCCCTTCATCCCGGGGCTGATTAAGCCGAGCACCAAGCAATTCGTCTTTTTCAACCTCACGGGACGTCGCAACACGACTCCGCAGAACCTGTATGCCACGGTTCCAACCGAAGCGGAACGCAGCGGCGACTTCTCGCGCCTGACAACACCGATCTACGACCCTTCAACTGGTCAGCAGTTTCAATGCAATGGGATTGCAAATGTCATCTGCGGCAACCGAGTCTCACCCCAGGCGACAGCGCTGCTCAAATACTATCCAGCCCCCAACATCGCCGCCGTAGGACAACAGGGCTACAACTACCAAACAATCACCTCGGCTGGACAAAACACTCTCAGTATCAACGGACGCTTCGTTCGGAACTTCGGTCAGAGCCCCGGCTTCGGCGGCTTCCGCATGAGGCAGCAAAGCAATGGCCCGAAGACGTTGCGCCAGAACATCAACTTCGGATTTGCATACAGCCACTCCGCCTCCGACCTTCCAAAAGTCTTCCTCCCGCTGGGCGGCTCGTCGTCCTCCGACGGCTATAACGTGTCGGCCGGATACACGATCGGCTATGGAAGGCTGACCAACAATGCGACCGTGACCTGGAATCGTTCGCATGCAACGACACTGAACTACTTTACGAATGGCACCTACAATCCCGCTGCCGATGCCGGTATTCTCGTCGGCAACGAGACAATCGCCTCCAATCCCTTCTACTACGGTGTCCCTTCGCTCACCTTCTCCGGCCTCACAGGGCTAAACGAGACCACCCCGAGCGACGTCGCCAACCAGACCATCTCGTTTAGCGATTTTGTCAGCTGGAGTCACAAGAAACACAATCTCAGGTTCGGTGGAGATTATCGGCGAGTACACGCCGACAGCCTGACCGCGCCCGGGAATCTGCAGAGTGGAGCAAGTCCGCTCGGCTCCTTTACGTTTACTGGTTATGCAACCCAGACTGCTGCCTCCGCACAGACCGGCGGCTTCAGCTTTGCCGACTTTTTGCTCGGGCTGCCCCAACAGGCTGCCGTGCAGGCTGGACTCTCAAAGAGTTATCTGCGAGCAAACGTCTGGGACCTCTACGCGACCGACGACTGGCGAATCCTGCCGAACCTGACGTTGAATTACGGGCTGCGCTATGAGTACTTCTCTCCCTATTCGGAGAAGTACGATCACCTCGTAAACCTCGACCACAACGCGGATTTCACACAGGTAGCCCAGGTGATGCCAGGACAGAGCGGGCCATACAGCGGAGCCTTTCCCCGTTCGCTCGTCAATCCTGACCGCACGATGTTCTCTCCGCGATTCGGTTTCGCATACAGGCCGAAAGGGAGCTTCTTCAAACAGACGGTCGTCCGCGGCGGCTACGGCATCAACTACAACACCCAGCAGTACTCAAGCTTTGCGCGTCAGCTTGCCTTCCAGCCTCCCTTTGCCGTCACGCAGACCAACATCGCTCAGCGTCAGGGCTGCGGTGTGCTTCAACTGCCGGACGCCTTCAACTGCTCCACTGCCTCTGTCCAGAACAACTACAGTGTCAATCTTAACTATCGCCTCGGGCGGGTTCAGGTATGGAATCTCGATATTCAGCGAACCCTGCCCCTCGATATCGTCCTCAACGTCGGCTACAACGGCGCACTGGGTGGGAATCTGGACATCGTGAGAGTCCCCAACCGAAGTGCAAGCAGTGTTCTCAATCCCTCGGTGCAACCGTTCAACTATGAGGATTCCCTTGGCTTTTCTCGTTTCAATGCACTTGCAATCAACGTGCGGAAGCGAATGCAGAAGGGCATCTCGTTGCAGGCCACCTACCAGTACGGCCACTCGATTGATAATGCCTCCTCGATTGGCGGCACAACCGTGGTTCCCGCACAGAATGATCTGAATCTGAATGCAGAAGAAGGAAACAGCTCCTTCGACATCCGTCACAAACTTACAGGCAACTGGGTCCTGGAGCTTCCCTTTGGCCCCAATCGCGCCTATTTCTCCAAGGGTGGCTTCTGGTCGAAGGCTCTCGACAACTTCTCCCTCTCGGGCGACTTCACCTTCGCCAGCGGCACTTATTACACACCGCATTATGTTGCTACCGTTGCAGAGACTGCGACAGGAACAAACAACTCCCTTCGCCCTGATCGTATCTTCTCTCAACCTATTCATGGCGCAGGAACGATACTTGACTGGTTCAACCCGGATGCCTTCACGGCTCCTGCAAACGTCTACGGAACCGCCTCCCGCGGCTCGATCATGGGACCAGGAACCGTCGCGGTAGATGCTTCGCTCTCGCGAACAGTTCCGCTGGGGGAGACGCGTTCCTTCGAAGCCCGCATGACTGCCAACAACGTCTTCAACACGGTCCAGTACTCGGCGATCGATACAACGCTGAACTCCCGCACCTTCGGCCAGGTAACCTCGACCGCAGACATGCGAAGGCTGACGTTTACAGCACGGTACAGGTTTTAGAAAGGATGAAGGCGATGCGGCGCATCACTGCGGCACTACTGGCAGGGCTGATGACAGGACCGGTTTGCTATGGAACGCTGCCTGTCATGGCACAGCAGGCCCCGCCGACCAGCACCTTCACGCTCAGGGTTGAGAGCAACATCGTGCTCACGAATGTCGTCGTGCGCGATAAAAAAACAGGCGCGGTGATCAAGGGCCTAACACCGGCAGATTTCACCGTACTCGAGAACGGCAAACCCCAGAAGATTGCTAGCTTCGACTTTCAAAACGTCGACGAGGCCGTCTCCTTGCACGAGAAGGCTACGGTCAGCGGCACGGCCTCCGTGGCCGATCTCGTCAATCGTAACTTCGCCGCCAATCCCGCCCTGCTCAAAGATCATCGGCTGATCGTGATGTTCTTCGACCTCAGCAGCATGCAGCCTGAGGACGTTGACCGCGCAGTCGAAGCCGCACAGGACTACATCAATAAGAAGATGCAGCCGGCCGATCTGGTCGCCGCAGTGAGCATGAACACCTCCCTCAGCCTGGACCAGGACTTCACCGCGGATAAGGCTGCACTGCTGAAAGCGGTCGGGCGCTACAACGGTACGGAAGGCACAGGATTTGCCGCTGGAAACGAAGGCGGCAACTCCGGTGGTACCTCCGACGACGCTTCGAGCTTCACCGCGGACGACTCCGAATACAACTCGCTCAATACCGACCGGGAGTTGTACGCCATTCGCACGATTGCGAAGAGCCTTGAAGGCGTCGATCAGCGCAAGAGCATGCTCTACTTTTCAGGTGGTCTCACCCGGCAAGGCATCGAAAATCAGGCCAGTATGCGTGCGGCGACAAACGCAGCGGTTCGTGCCAACATGGCCATCTACAGTGTCGATTCCCGCGGCCTGCAGGCACTCCCGCCTGTTGGAGATGCCTCCAAAGGCAGCCTGCGTGGAACCGCCGCATACAGCGGTGGCGCCATGCAGAGTCAACTGGATGCGAACTTCGGCTCACAGGAGGTCCTGGCAACTCTTTCAGCGGATACCGGAGGGAAGGCCTTCTTTGACTCCAATGACTTCGCTCCCGCATTCCAGCAGATCCAGCACGATACTGAGGCTTACTACATTCTTGGTTTCCGCTCGACCGATACTGCTCGCAACGGTGCCTACCGCAAGCTGACCATCAAGCTGAACCGCAACGACGCCAAGCTGGAGTACCGTCCCGGCTACTACGCTCCTGCAGACTTTCAGCACCAGAAGAACGAGGACCGGGAGCTTGCGCTGATGGAACAGATGCGCAGCGATCTTCCCGCAACCGACGTTGCTGTCTATCTTCAAGCGCTCTACTTCCGCATGGAAGAGAATCGTTTCTTCATCCCGGTCTCGCTGATCGTTCCCGGTTCACAGATCCCTTTTCTCAAGAATGGCGACAGGGACAAGGCGAGCATCGACATTCTGGGGCAGGTCAAAAATGCGCAGGGCATCTCGGTTGGCGAAGTTCGCGACACGGTGAAGCTGGCGCTCGATCCTTCGCAGCAGGTCAGCCGGAAGAACATCCAATACTCGACAGGCTTCACCCTCGCGCCGGGTCACTATCACCTCAAATTCGTTCTTCGAGAGAATCAGACCGGTCGCATGGGAAGCTTCGAGACCGATCTGCAGGTTCCCGATCTCAAAAAGGTCCCACTCAAGCTCAGCTCGGTCGTGCTTGCAAGTCAGCAGACGCCAAATCCGACAAAGAAATCTACGAACCCCTTGGTTCGTGACGGTGTCGAGTGGATTCCCAACATCGCTCACGTCTTCCGCCAGAACCAGCATCTTTATCTCCTTTATGAGGTGTACGATCCAACGCGCGAGAAAGAAAACGCAGTGCCAAAGCCCTCACTAGGGCTGACGCGACGTGCCTCAGGAGCCGTGAAAGTACTTACCAGCATTGAATTTATGAATGGGGGAGTCAAAGTATACGAGACACCCCTGATCTCTGCGGATACCGTCAATGTTCCCGACCGCGGAGCAGTTGCCTTCCAGTTCGACGTGCCGCTAACCCAGTTGAAACCCGGTACATATATCTGCCAGGTCAACGTCATCGACGATGCTGGCGGAAGTTTCAGTTTTCCTAGGCTGGCGCTGCGAGTCGAAGCCTCCAGTCCACAATTAAATGCACCCGCGACTGCAGGCTCCGGAGGACAACAGTAGGCCAAGTACCGTGACGAACGACATTGACAGTTGCATGCTTCCGGCGGATGATTTTGTCCTACCTCATGGAGGTATGCCATGGGTCACGCGGCACGCTCCTTTTCCTCCCTTTCTATCCTCGCCATCCTACTGCTCCTCGGCACGAACCTTTCCGGTCAGAAGGCTTTGACCCACGAAGAAGCTCGCGCTCTCGATCATCAAAATCCGGTGTGGGATTCGATACGTCCTCATCTTCCTGATCCAGCTTCTGCATCGACAGAACGGTTGGAATCCGCCGCAGACATTCTGCGTGCGCGGCGCTTCTTCGAAGACGCGATGGACTTCTACGGCTATGCTCTCGGCCGAGGTGGCGAACCCGTCCATCTCCTGAACAAGATGGGCGTGACCGAGATGGAACTGCGCGACATGAATGCCGCGCGCTCTCTATTCCAACGCGCGGTGAAGATCAATAAAAAGAGTCCCGAGGCCTGGAATAATCTCGGCGTCATTGAGTACCTGAACCGGCGTTACGATCGCGCCATCGGTAATTACAAACGCGCCAGCAAGCTGGATAGAACCTCCGCGACCTATCACTCCAACATGGGGACCGCTCTCTTCGAGAGGAAGGACTTCGACCAGGCCCGCAAAGAATTTGACACCGCTCTCAAGCTCGATCCAGAGATGCTGCAGCACCACAGCACCCTTGGAGTCACAACCCGGATGCTCTCACCTGAAGACCACGCACGTTACTGCTTCGAGCTGGCGCGACTGTATCTGCAGCGCGGCGATGAGCCGATGATGATGCACTACCTTACAAGCGCGAGCGAAGCGGGCTTTGACATCCTGAGTGCCATGAACTCCGATCAGATGTTTGCTCCCTACCGGAAAGATCCTCGCATCCTTGTCATCGTGAAGAATGCGAAGGAACTTCGCAGCAAGGGCACCAACATCGCCGAAGGTTCGGGTCCGCCGCCTCCACTTCCTCCAGAAAAGCACTGATGCGGGAAGGCTATTTGTAAGGGCAGTGCCGACAGCCGGAATTGCAGCAATAGCCACGCTTCAGGTGGTACTTCTCCGTGAAGACGAGGTACGGTCCCTCATAGTAGAAGTCTTCTGACTCCAGCCCACGGCCTTCTGAGTCATCGGGTTTTGTGTCGTCGCTGGCGGCCTTAGGATTCCACATGGCTGAAGAGAGACACGGCCGCGACCGCCGGTTGCACCGTTGTAAAAGGAGGCGGGGACATCGGAACGCTGTCCACGATCTCGGCGCCAGACGTTAGATCGTCATGGAGCCTTCCATTGCGATATCGCACCTGCTTACCAGGGATTGAGGGAACCCGCTCGCCCGGCAGTACGATACCAACGAGGTTCATGGGGTCGGCACCGGCCACCGCGATCACAGCATCGCACTCGCGAGTTCGCGAAGCACGCAAGGAGTCGGCAGCCTCGGGCAATGCGTACTGCTCCCCTCCAAAGCCTGTAACGAAGCGGCCTCCTCGAATCTCTCCGCGCGCTTCCAAGCGACGCAGAATCCCTATCAGGTCTCGCCACTTGGGTGCATTCGATTCCCGCACCAGCAGGTCACGACAGAGGACGCCATACCGGTTGAGCAGCATGCATGCATAGGACTCCAGCGCCTCGTCGGTGCGCTTTGCCTGCTCAATCGCAGTCGGCGCGGCATGGACCACCTCGTTGAGCAACGACCAGCGCCCTGCAGTTGAGCGTCCGTGACGTCGCGCGGCAGAGGCCGTTGAGGTCGTGCGGCGGCGCGGATCCATCATCGCGCGAAGCTGGTCGAAACCGTCGGCCGAGGCAAGACCGGCCGTGGCCAGCTCCCACAAAGCAAGTTGCGTCGACTGCCGCGACAGCCCAAGGATGCGGCCGATATCGTTCGCAAAGCAGGCCCCGCGCTGCTCGAGCAAAGCTCTCACCTGAAGGCCATCGGAGCTAAGCACCTGGTTCAGTCGTGATTCTTCGATACGCTCTCTGCTAAGGGCATGCGGCAGCCACTCAGCAGATTCCCGAATGTAGAACGCGATAGGTGCTGCATTCGTCGGGATGACACGCCGCGGTCCCGCTCCTTCGGAACTCGACCATGCAGGATGCGGAGAGATCCGGCCCCACCCCACAGCTCCCGAGAGACACAGGGAATCGAGCCAGCGGCTATCGTAATTAGCAACCCGTGCCGGCAACAGCGTTCGTTCCCATTCGATCGCAGGAGCTTCAAATCCTTCCAGCTGATGCAGTGCCTCGAGCACACCTTCTTCCCCGCTGAGTTGCGTCTGTGGGGCCAGATGTTGCCATCCGAGCAGCCAGCGCATGTACACCGCCGGCGAGACAGGCTCAATCTGTTTCCGAAGAGCATGCATCGTGCGTCGATGAATTCGTTGCAGAATGCGTCGCTCACACCACTCAATCTCATGATCATTCGCAGGCTTGGCACGCTCGAAGATGCCGCGCATCAGCAAACCCTGCATCTCCATTGCAAGAAAGACCTGAAAGACATCGGCGGCCTTGAGCCCAAGCCGCTCCGCGAAGTCCCCCGCGGTCGTGGGTCCAAGCACCTGTACCCAGCCTTGAATGCACTGGCGCAGAGCTTGCTCTCTGGTGGCGCTATCCCCGTCATCTTTCCACAGCGCGGCCAGATGAGCCGTTCGTTCGGTGGACGCCCAGCAGGCAATTCCCTCACACTCCACCGCCTGCGCACGCCCCGAACGCAAAAGCCGTTCGAAAAATACCTGCCAGTTCTGCGCCTCTTTTTTTCCGGCAAAGAAGTCCAGGGGCAACGCAATCAGCGAGTGCAACAAGTCATGGAGCTCGTGCTCGTCGCGTATGTCCGGCCAGCACTCCCGCCGAACCTGATCGATCGCTTCTGGATCCAGTCGACCCGCTTCTTCCATCACGCTCGACGGCAGTGTACGGGAGAGCGATACCGCGCGCGCGCGTCGCTCCTCGAGCCCGGCTTCATCCAGAAAAGCATACGGGTTTGCATTCAACAGCTCATGTGCAAACTGCGACGGCACGGGAGTATCCACCGCAAGGCAACGGATGCTTCCGTCCTTGATTCCCTGAAGAACAGCGATGAGACCCTCAAGATCCATCGCCTCTCCCAGAACGTCCTTCATCACCTCATCCACCAGCGGATGAGCAGGAATCTGGATGTCTCCTTCGATATTTTC
Source organism: Edaphobacter sp. HDX4 (assembly GCF_036877565.1). Classification (NCBI taxonomy): domain Bacteria; kingdom Pseudomonadati; phylum Acidobacteriota; class Terriglobia; order Terriglobales; family Acidobacteriaceae; genus Edaphobacter; species Edaphobacter sp. HDX4. Next base: position 62,809 of record NZ_JAEDXW010000021.1, on the reverse strand, counting down.
AAAACATGCAGCTGCCTGCGGGAAGACGCTGGCCAGCAGATCCTCGGAGCGTGTGCGCTGAATCTGCGGAGCTACACGCTTGCCTTTCGAAAACCGGAGAAGCTGCAGGCTGCGATTCGCTGCCCATCGCCATCTGGTCTTGAAGATGGGAGATGCGAGAGATGCCTGCTCCAGCAGCTCCTTCGTCGTGTGCTCCGTAAGGAACTGGAAGACGTCCGCCAGCGGGAAGCTGTGCTGTTCTGCAAGGGAGATGTTGATACCGTTATCCGTCGCGGCCGCCTGCAGCTCGAAGTTGAACCCGCGGCAGAAGCGCTTTCGCAGTGCCAGCCCCCATGCTTTGTTGATCCGGCCGCCAAAGGGAGCATGCAGGATGAGCTGCATCCCGCCGCCTTCGTCGAAGAAGCGTTCCGCGATGATCGTCGTCTTCGATGGAACGGATCCCAGAACAGCCCGACCCATCACGACATACTCAATCAACTGCCTGGCACCGCCTGCGCACACGCCGCAATGCTCCATCAGCCAGGCCGTTGCCTCCGCAACCTCAGGAATAGAAGGCGAGATATGTTCCGGAGAGACCCCGGCCGTAAGCGCCGCAATCTGCTCGCGCAACTCACTCACGCCGTCGGACAGAACGCTTGTGCGCTGTGGAGCCTCGCCTTCCCAGAAGGGAAGGCTTGGAGGCGCACCGTGAGCATCTTCCACCAAGACACGCCCAGCAGCTTCCACCCGCTGAATACGCCAGCTTGTATTGCCAAGCAGAACCACGTCGCCCGGCGAGGAATCGACGGCAAAGTGCTCATCCAAGGTCGCAATCTGGACCCCCTCAGGCTGAAGCACCACCGAGTAGAGATTGGTCTCAGGAATCGCACCGCCGTTGGAGATCGCAATCATGCGCGCTCCGCGGCGAGGATGCAGCTCCTCATGGATTCCATCGCGAGACAGATAGGCGCCGTAACGTCCGCGGCTTGACTCTATCCCCGAGGCAAGCAGACCAATAATCTCGTCGAATCGTTCGCGCGTCAGGTCACGATAAGGCCACGCACGGATTACCAGAGCATAGAGTGCATCTTCCTGCCAGGGTTCAGCCCCACAGGCGGCCACAATCTGCTGCATGGCGACGTCGATTGGTTGATGCGGAATCTCAAGTTGATCGAGTATGCCGGAACGCATCGAGTGAATCAGCGCAGCCTGCTCCATCAGGTCATCGCGGGTCGTGGCGAAGAAACGCCCCTTCGGGATCGCTCCTCTCCAGTGGCCGGCGCGCCCGATGCGCTGCATCGCCACCGAGACCGATCGCGTGGTCGCAATCTGGCAGACCAGATCGATATCGCCGATATCGATACCCAGTTCCAACGAAGCTGTCGCGATAAGGATTTTGATCTGGCCATTCTTCAATCGCTGCTCGGCATCGAGTCGAAGGGTGCGCGAAAGCGATCCATGGTGCGCCGCTACATTCTCCGATCCAATGCGCTCTGCAAGGGCGAACGCAATCTTCTCCACCAGACGCCTGGTATTGACAAACACCAACGTAGAGCGGTGCGACTGCGTATACGTGGCCAGCTTGTCGAAGATCTCATCCCACATCTTGGTTGTGAGAACGGCACTCAACTCGTCAGAGGGAACCTCGATCGCGAGATCCAGTTCACGACGCTGCCCCACCTGCACGATCGTTGCCCTGGGCCGCTCCGGGTGTACGCCAGTAAGGAAGTCCGCGACCAGCTGGATAGGATTCTGCGTCGCTGACAGACCGATGCGCTGAGGCGAAGTCGCCCGCCCGGTTAGAAAACTACCCGGCGACAATCGGTTTTCTCCACGTACCAGAGCGTCCAGGCGCTCGAGCGAGAGCGCCAGATGAGCGCCCCGCTTATCGTCGGCGATCGCGTGAATCTCATCGACGATCACCGTTTGAACGCCGCGCAGATGCTCGCGTGACTTCCCTGCCGTCAGCAGAATATAGAGCGACTCGGGAGTCGTGACCAGAATGTGCGGCGGATTCCGCAACATGGCCGCGCGCTCTTTCGGAAGGGTGTCGCCCGTACGCACTCCGGTCCGGATCTCGGTGGAGAGATAGCCTCGCTCCAGCGCGAGCTGCTGAATCTCCCGCAACGGCTGCTCGAGATTCTTCTGGATGTCGTTCGAAAGAGCCTTAAGCGGACTTACATAGACGACCTGCGTCGCTGGCGCAAGCGTACCCGCGATGGCATCGCGCAACAGCTTATCGATGCAGACCAGGAAAGCGGCCAGTGTCTTTCCACTCCCGGTGGGAGCAGAGATCAACGTGGCCTTTCCAGCAAGGATGCTGGGCCAGCCCTCCTGCTGTGGTTCCGTCGGTGAACCGAAGCGGCGAAGGAACCACTCCGCTGTGACCGGATGTGCCCAGGCGAGCGAGGTCGGAATCTCAATTTCTTCGGCAGCCGTGGACATTGCGCTATTCTAGCGCGAACTTGTTCGATCTTTATTCGCCAAGGACTTAGCAGACCTCAGGCATCGCAAAGCCTGGAGACCTCACCAGAATCACATATTTCCGACTCCGACGTCCGCTACCTCGGCCGCCTGATTGTCCTCGTCGAGATATTGCTCAATAACTTTCGTAAGAGTCCCCTGCGCAGACAGAATAAAGTCGATCGCATCCCGCCCCGCTCCCTCGCCTCCCCGGTTCGGCGTCGTGTAGTGAGCGGCGTCTTTTACCTGCTGGCGTGCGTTGGCGGTGGCAATTGACAACCCACACACCCGCATCACCGGGAGATCGATAATGTCATCGCCCACATAAGCCAGCTCATCCATCGAGTATCCCGTCTTCTCGAGGATCTCGCGAATGGCATGCATCTTATGCGCCTGCCCCTGGTAGACGAACTCAAGCTTCAGGTCGCGCGCTCGTATCGCCACCGTCTGAGAGTTGCGTTTTGTGATGATGCCAATCCGCAGGCCTCCCAGGCGACCGAGCGTGATTCCCAGGCCATCATGCGCAGCAAACCCTTTGGCTTCGATCCCTTTTCCGTCGGGGCCGGGAATAACGAAGATCTGTCCGTCGGTCAGAACTCCATCGACATCGAAGATCAGAACTTTAATCTTTTTGGCACGGGCTTCAGCATTCATGATCACAATGATAGCTTGGGTCCTTGGGTAGGATGGACCACCGCCTGCCGTGCCCAACGATCAACGCCAATGCCCTGCCACCCACACCCAGCCGTGCCGGGTCTGCCGCCAATGTCCGGGATACCAGCGATACCCTACGTGTGGCGGACGAACGTAGGCACCTGGAACCCAGACATATCGATTCCCATGCCAGCGGTAATAGCCGCCGCGCCAAGCCCAGTTCGGGTGTGCCGCCGGAACGGCCGGGATAGCCTCAGGCGGTGGCGGTGGCGGGCCCATGTGCAGGTGTTGAGCTGGCGCCCCATACGCCATCGAGAAAAAGACTACAAATGTGCAGATTGCAGCAGATACAGAAGTTCTCATCGTCTCGTTTGCGTCTCCTGAAGCGGTTAGACCCGGCTCCGAAGCATTGGACGCGGAATTTCCCTAAGGGTGGCAGTCCTCAGCCGCGGCTCTTCGCGATAAACCGATGCGAGCAGTCGAGACACTTCCACGGATAGTAACCGAGCTGTGCCAGAACGGCCCTCTCAAGAAGAGTTTTTCTCCCCGATCGCAGTGTATGGAAGTTTCCACACTGTTCGCACATCACAGCAGAATACGGAAGCAAGGGCTTGGGATGGATGTGGCCGGCAGACCGTGGGTCGCGCTCGCTCACAGGAGAAAGATTGGGAGAAACCATACAGACCTCAAAGCAGGGATTGAGAAATCAACAAGCACAGCAGACGCTCCTCAGCATACGTGTCAGCTTGGAGCATGGAATCGTCTTTGAAACAGTTCCTACCTTCATTATTTATTGTGGCTCGGCCGGAAGACAAGAGATTTCCACTTGCCGCGCATCTTCTTTCCCGATCTGTCGCCTGCATTTGAGCGGACGCCCGCATCTTCGATTCATTATGAAATTGAGGACTGACTCACTACATTGGAAGAACCGAACCGATCCTGGCAGCGGGAAACCAGCGTTTCCGTCGCTCCTGATGATCTTGGGAACAGGCAGACGGGTCGCCGAAGTTATGGAGGATGAATGCACAAAAGATGGATGCTGTGCCTGGCGATTCTGTGGGTCTGCGTCGCTACCGAACATGCAAGCAGTATGGCGAAAAGGCCGCGGTATGAGGTGGTGGGGTACGTCCTCGGTCCCCGCACCGGCACGCTCGATCCAGGCACGTTCGCAGCGATGAAGATGACGCGGATCAACTATGCCTTCTTCACCCTGAAGGATGGCTTGATCGCGGAACGCCGGGATACCGACCGCGCAAACCTGGCCGTCCTGACGAGCCTGCGCAAACAGAATCCGATGCTGCAGGTGCTGATCTCCGTCGGTGGCGGAGGCAACGGATCTGCCGGATTCTCGGACATGGCAATCACAGCAGAGGGTCGCAAGCGATTCGTCGATAGCGCCGTGGAGATGGTGGAGAAGTACCAGCTCGACGGCGTCGATGTGGACTGGGAGTATCCCGGCTACACCCATGCGATCAACACGACCGTACGCCCGCAGGATAAGCAGACGTACACACTGTTGCTCAAAGAGCTGCGGCTGCGCTTCAACCGTGAGCAGAAGCGTCTCGGTCGGCCGCTGGTGACGTCCTCAGCAACAGGAGCGACGCAGATCTGGCTCGATCACACCGACATGCGAGCCGCCTCACGCTGGCTTACCAGCGTCAACATGATGTGCTACGACTGGTACAACGCGGTTGAGAAGAACACCGGCCACGACTCCCCCCTCTACACCAGCAGCGCAGATCCAAAACAGATCTCGATCGACAATGCAGTAAGGATGAACCTTGCCGCGGGAGTTCCGAGAAAAAAGCTTGTCCTCGGGGTGCCCTTTTATGGCCGCAAGTGGACGGGCGTCGAGGCCACAGGCAACGGGCTATGGCAGCCGATCGCCGCACCCTCTGGCGCAGACATCTTCTACAGGGATGTTGTGCCGCTCGTAAATGCGGAAGGATTCGTGCGGTACTGGGACGCCACGGCGCAGGCTCCTTATCTCTACAACGGAGAGACAAAGACCTTCATAACCTACAACGATCCGGAAGCCGAGACCGCCCGCACAAACTATGTCCGAAAGATGGGCCTGGGCGGAATCATGTTCTGGCAGTACGGCGGCGACTCCAGCAATGCGCTGCTGAATGCAATCGCTGCCGGGTTCTCCAGGTAACCGATTGGATCGACAGACCGGAGCGCCAGATGCAGGTTGCTCCTCGCGCCAAATCTCTTATGCGCTGCCTTTAGCAGAGGACTCCGAAGGATGATCGAGATCCAGTGGGTCTCCCAGTAGTTGCTGCTTGGCTTTGAGCTTTTGAATGAGATCCTGCTTCACCGTAGCGTACGCGGCATCATCAACAAGATCGTGCATCTCCCAGGGATCTTTCTCGAGGTCAAAGACCTGGTAACGGTTGAGGGGCGGATAAAAGATCAGCTTGTGGCTCTTGGTCCGGATGGAGCGCTGCAGGTCAGTCAGCCTCCCATACATCGCATCGTTGATGGGTTCCGGATGATCGGAGTGGAGCATCGGCGCGAGCGAAGGAAACTCGACGTGCTTCGGAATCGGAACTCCCGCAAGATCGCACGTCGTGGCATACATCGAGTGCTGATAGACCATCTCGTCCACCCGCTTGCCGGGCTTGATGTCAGGTCCCATCATGATGAGCGGCATCCTCATTGAGCACTCATACTGGTTCTGCTTGCCCATCAAACCGTGTTCTCCAACGGCAAGTCCATGGTCAGCGGTGACGATCACGTAGGTGTTATCGGCCTTGCCTGAGGCCTTCAGCGCGTCGAGGATCCGGCCAATCTGCGCGTCCATGTGAGTGATGATGGCGTAGTATTCGCGGCGATGGACGCGAATGTCCTGCTCCGTGCGTGGGAACGGGGCAAGCAGTTCGTCCCGGGTCTTATGCTGGCCCTGGTCGAAGGGATGTTCCGGCAGGAAGTTAGGAGGAACGGCGATCTTCTCCACCGGATACATGTCTAGATATTCCTGGGGCGCCTGTCGCGGATCGTGTGGAGCGTTAAATCCGACGTACATGAAGAAAGGCTTCGTCTTGCCAGGCACGGCTTTGGTCAGGTGCTCGACCGCTGCATCGGCATAGAGCTCGCTCGAATGCTGGATGGTCTCGTCGCTGCGCTCATTGAGCCATAGCCCTCGCTTGAGCCAGTGTCCGAAGAGCGCCTTGTTCATCGGCTGCCAGTTGTTACCCGGCGCGGGACGGTTGTACATGTCCGGAGTCGATGCCAGGTACCCGGGAGCGACCGGCCCCATCTCACTGAACGAGCGCTGGAGCATCACTGCATCGAGGTGCCACTTGCCTGCAATGTAGGTGTCATAGCCGGCCTCGCGCAGGGTCTGGCCCCACACTGGGGTGTCGATCGCCTGGTTATCGGAGTCGCTGCGATTGGCGCGGAAGCTCGATAACCCGGTGTTCAGCATGGTCCTGCTGGGAACGCACACCGCCCCGGACCATCCTCCCTGGTGGAAGCAGTGAGTGAAGTGGCTGCCTGATCGGACCAGTTTGTCCAGGTTCGGCGTGTGTACCTCAGGATTGTTGATGGAGTTGATCGTGCGGAACATCAGATCGTCCGCAATGATGAAGAGGAAGTTAGGGCGCTGATCGGCCGGGGCAGATGGAAGCGAATGAGCCTCGAGCGGCTGCACAGCCGCAAGGGCTACCGAGGAACCCAGACCAATAAATTTTCTTCTGTTCAAGTGCCGTACTCGTTTCTTGCGGAAGCGATGTCGTGTCCGTCCTTATCCTACCGCCCTCCTCAAATCGAGCCTCTGTACCCGCACTTTGAGACAGACAAATGCCCACCTCTGAAGCATCGCAGCGGTGGGCATCCGGTCCTCTACCGTGTTCAGGACGCCATCGGGGGTGTGGGGAGGCCATTCTTTTTCGCGATTTCGTCGATCATCTGGGTATGCTCCCGGATAACCTCGGTGCCCTTGGTGACAGTCTCTTTCAGGGTCGGATCGGAGGCCTTTGACTGCTCCGCGATGAACTCGCCCAGATCGTGATGGTGATCGGCCACCATCGCCTTGATGTACTCCTTGTCGAACTCATCCCCGGAGAGGGACTTGAGGTGATCGGCAAGCTGCTGATGCTTCGCATCCAGCTTTGTAGGTGGCTTTACTCCCAGTTGATCCGCGCAGGGTTTCATGTCGCTGATCAGCTTGCTGTGATCGACGACCATCTTCTGAGCAAACTGTTTGACATCAGGGTTTTGGGACTTCTTGAGAGCGAGCTTGCCGAGTTCCACCTCGGCGAGGCTCCCTTCAGACGCCTTCATGACGAATTGTTTGTCCTGGGCTGATCCTGCCTCACTGGACTGGTAAGCCGCGGCGGGCAAGGTACTGGCGCAGACGAGAATCGCCAGCGAACAAGACTTCGCGATGTACGCAAACGTACGCATGGTTCCTCCTTTTACTGGTATCGATTCGATCAAGCGCGCAGACATGCATGAACGACGCCTGCCTATAAGAGGGGGCGTGACGGGTTAGGGTTTACCGATGCAACGAATTTGACTGAAGACCATACTCCGCGAGCGAAGTTCCGGCCCTATCGTTGGACTTTAGTATGGTCGCCGGAGTGGGGCTGCCCACGTATGAGCTCACGGAGCACCGCAATTATGCATCCAAATGATCAGGTCGCTCCTGAGACCACGCCCGCTTCTTAAATCGGGGCTTGACCCCAGCGCTTCCATCCGGAGGCCACCATGAAGATTCAACAGCTCGTCCTGCCGTTTGTGCTCACGACTCTCTCTGTCGCCTGCGTGGGGCAATGCCCGAAGGCGGGTACAAAACCGACCTGGGACTCGAACAAGGAGCAGTTCCGTTGCACCGATCCGACGAGCGAGTCTGCGCAGAGCGATCTGGTGCCGCCCACAGGTGACAAAAATCATTGCAAGAGCATTCGCGAAGATCTGCAAAGGGCATGTCCTTCGCCCGATGAAGGCAAAACCTGCAAGAACGCCGCGAAGTCTATCTTCGAGTCGTGCTACAAGGGCTCTGAGACCAGCAGCAGCGGATCGGCAGCTTCGTCATCGCAAGCTAATCGGACAGACGCAGCCACCTGCATGGCGACCTATACGCAACAGCAACAGGCCTGCCGGACGCGGGCAACGCCTCAACGTGCTCCCGGTCAACCTTACGTTCCTGACACGTGCCTGTCCGATGCCCTCGCGGCACAAAACAAATGCCTTGCCAACTCCCGGTGAACAGGACAGCAGCAACGGCTCCGTGTTGGAATTTGCTCAAGGCACTTGCGCCGGTCATGTCAGGAATCGCAGCACCGGCACACACTCGACGCGTCTACTGTCTCCGGGCCGTCACGGGACTCTGGAAGCAGGCCTGCCATCCGCCCTGCTCATAGACGGTCTTTTGGCAGTAGGTCGCTTCAGGGTAGTAGGGTCCCATGACGTTCGCCGTGCAGGTCGCGTTCTGCTCGATGGACTGATTGGGATCGGCACATTTGAGGTTTGCGGTCTGGGATGTCATGGTGAAGCTGGCGTCAGGGAGCATGTTCCGGAAGATGAGCGCCTTCTCAAACTGCGTTCTCCCCCATGGAAGCACGGTGACAGTCTTGTCGGACTTCGCGTTCGCCGGAACATCACCGGGCGTGGCCACGACGTAGGTGTAGTAGCCATTGGCGTCGAGCGCGGTCTGATCATCGGCGGCACAGCCAGCCTGACCGGACTGCTCGACCACGGGAAACGGGAAGATATGGTCGTAGTTGCAGAGCGACCAATACCGCAGCTCCTGACCCTGGAGCAGCGGATAACCGTTGGCCCCGAAAGAAGGGACGGTGGCGGCGCGGCCACGCACGACCGCGATGACTCCCTTCTGGTAGCTCATCCCGGTGACGACGTATTTGTTGTAGTCGTTGGGGAAGGCTCCTCCTGCCTGGCTCGAAAGCGGCGGCCGGAACATCAATTGGTCGGGCTCGGTGGCTCCGGGAGGATTAATCTGGCCGTTCCAGTAACGGATGAGGGCGTTGTAGAGCAGCAGGCGCAGGCTGGACGAGAGCGTCCGGCAGGGCGCGACGGTGGTGATGACGTGGCCTGCGAGCGAGATGGTGAGTTTGGGGAGCTCGCTCTGCGAGACCTGGCCATTTGGAATGTAGGAGCGGATGACGACGTAGCCCTGCGAGAAGCCGTACTGGTTGATGCGTGGACCGTAGACGATATCGCTGCCGGTCGGCGGAGGCGGGGCCGGAGTTCCGGCGACGGGGCTGGGAACGATGGTGGCGTGGAAGCTGCCGCCTTTGGCAGTGGGATCGAGGAAGGGATTCTGGCTGCCTCTGTCGAGGACGAATTGCACGTCGTAGGTGGAGGAGAGCGATTCTCCGAGAGTGTTATAGGTGTTGATGGAGAGGAAGCGGGTGGGAAAGAAGTCGCCCTTGATCTCGATCTTGCTGCTGGAGAGCAGAACGTAGGGTGTGGTCCAGTAGATGGCGTTCGCGTCCGGGTACATGACGTTGAGGGTGTCGGGCGTGGTTTTGAAGGGCCACGAACAGCCAAGAGTCACGGGAAGGGCAAGCTGTGCATAGGTCGCGCGGCAGAGAGCCAGGACGCAGAAGAGCGCCAGAAAGAGCCGCGCGGAGATTCGACGGTTCGTCGGCAACGTCATAACGTTCCAACCTCAATTGAATTTTGGAGGGAAAGGCCCGGGGCCGGAACTGCCACTATAGTCCGCGGTTCAGAGATGCACAAGAATGACCGGCCGCCGGAGTTTGTCCCGACCAGCGGGTGAAAAGAAAACCCCGCCGGAGGGCGGGGTCAGAGATAGCTCGGGACGAACATACGGCGTGAAGGGTTGAAGGTCTTTCCAGTGGGCTCTATCTAGGTGATGCTCTTCGGAACGAGTCTCATTGGGAGGTTAAGCGTGGTTCGCCACATAACAGCGTCCTGCTGAATCGGCTTCATGCTCTTCGCAAATTGTGCGAGTTCTGAGCGGGAAAGATCTGAGCGCTCGCAGAAGAAGGGATGTCGTGGGGCTCTGGAGAAGTAACTGTGAAATATCGCTATCCGTTCCGTCGAGACTGCAGGCTTGCCTCGATGGAAAAGGCGCGCGGTATCCATGAAGACGACCGTTCCTGACGGTCCCGTGCAGGAGGTGATGTCTTTGTCGCCAATGGGTCTTCCAAGCTTTCGTTCCAGCTGAGAATGACTGAGAACGGGATAACGAAAGTCGCGATCGATTGGACCATCGAAGATCTCATGCCGAATGCATTGAATGGGTCCTCCCGACTCCGGCACATCCGTCAGATAGATGGCGATCTTCATCATTCGGCGATCTTCGCGGTCGCGGTGCCACAGCCGTGTCCCTCTCTGGCGACCGTCGGCTGGAGTGTAGACCACCTTAGGTCCATCGTAGGCCGCGGGCAGACCGAAGTATGCCTCGGCGATCCGAAGCAAGCTCAGGTCAAGACCCCAGGCGAAGAGCTTCCGGTAATTTGTCGCTCGTGCGGGATCCTGCGAACGGGTTAGAGGAGTGCTGAGTCGAGCAGAGATCCCAGCTCCTGCGGCAAGCATCTCCTCTGTTCCTTCCATGGCAAGATCTGCAAGAGAGGTTATGGCGACGCCCTTCCCGATCATCTCGCGGGTGATCTGGCTCTCCAGCGGTGAGAGTTCAGGAAGTCTGGTCATGTAGGCTTCCTTGGCCCGGATGTGGCGACGGTAAAGCAGCCTTTCGACGGGCGGCAGGTTTAGGGACTGGAAGGCCAGGTGGGCAGGCACACTGGCTCCGTGGCGAAGAAGCCTTTTTACGTTGGCTGGCATCGACGTAGTCTCCTCCATATCGTGCTCGGTTCAGGTCAGAAACACGTAGATATGTTGCAGGGACTCATGATACAGCTTCGCCAAGGATGATCCCGCCCGTTTGGAGCTCACGTTCGAACGTTCCAATCGGGGCGCCAAGGCCGTGACTAAGGCCACATGCCCCCACCCCCCGTATTTCGCGCAAAATCTTCCAAAGATTGGACTTAGGTCCGGACCTCGGTCTGGCTGCGTCTCCAGTCAGCTCCAAAGTCGAAGCCCCCGGAGGATCGGGGACTTTCTGCTCCCTATGTCTCTTTAATTGTAGCGAGGTGGCGGGAGTTAACTGGCGGTGTGGTTCTGTTCTGGATTCATGGAGATACGTAGATTGGGAGCTTGACAGGATTCAACAGGCTCTCGACGCGAGTGTTGACCGGGAAGAGGTCGTGACCATTATTATGGCCACCGGCCTAAGTGACTGACAGGGGAGACCATGGGTCGGATAGATCATAAAGGCGATCAAAGCATAAGAAGTACATCGATGAGAGGGTTAGGTTGATATTGGCTCCAATGAAGATTCAGACTCTCTCCGCCTCCATCCGTGGAGGCATAGCGTGGATGCCTGTCTTCATGAGCGTTGCCATCTTTCCCTCAAATGCGTGCTTGTTGGCACAAGATCTAAATCTGAGTCCTACCAGGCCGACGGTTGCCAATAGCGTTACCATGCAAAACCGAAGGGTCCTCCAGATCGAGACCGGTTATGATGCCTTTCCACAGAAGATTCCCGGCAATAGCCAGACCTTCGACACAACACTTACTTACACGCCGCTGACACGGCTCCGATTGGATTTTGGATGGTCCAGCTGGAACCATCGGGAGAGCGGCGGCGAGGCAACGAACGGCGTGGGAACGATCGGAGTTGGAGGGAAGATAGAGATAAGGAAAGACCGTCCCCGCTTCCCTGCCCTTGGACTGCAGTATGGGGCTGAGCTTCCTACCGCCTCAGAGAGCAGCCTTCAGGGCTATGGACAGCAGATCATTCTGATTCTCAATCACCACTATGGCAAAGAGGGCAAGTTCAACGTCATTGTGAACGGCTCGATGATCCAGTCTGACTGCCGGACGAGAGAGGGATGCACTTACGGTGGCCAGCAATCGATTGCCATGGCTTACCGTCTGCAAAAGAAGACGCGACTCTACGCGGAGGTCTTTGGCCAGAATGTACCGCAATCGAATGCGCCGCCGGGAACGTACTTCTTCACCGGCCTCTTCCATCAATTCACCGATGCCTTCGGGATCAATGGCGGCATGCGGTTTGGTTTAACGGATCATTCAGCGAGTGTCGGCACTACGATAGGGCTGGTCTTCGGAAAGCGTCTGTAGCAGGTGGCTTTCCTCTGCCTATGAGCGAACACGACGGCGGAGTTTATGTCTCGCCGTTCCAATAAGCATAAAACCAACGGCACCCGTGCCCAGCAATGCGAGAGTGGCCGGTTCAGGCGTAGGAGCAGATGGCACAAAGCCCGTCTGCGTGACAGGCCCGGAAGAGGCAATCAGAGTCTCTCCGTCATGATCGCTGCAGACAGCACAGGTATAGGCGTGGAGTGCGGCGGCGTGGAATTGCTCGTCTCCAAAGGCGCATCCCTCTCCGCAATAAGAAGAGATTGGATCTGTGTAGGCAGTATCCGTGAACAGTGAGATCAGCGATTGACCGTCTACGGTAGCGGAAAAGGTGTGCAATGACGCGAGGGTCATAGGCCTGAAGACGGCATAGTAGTTCAATGGATCTTCCTGGTTGAGGGCCACCAGATTGAAACTGAACGCTGTGAGGTCGGCAAGGGTGATGTTGCCGGAGGTGGAAGCGTAGCTAAAGTCGCCCGTTCCGGTATATAGTCCGCCGTCGTATTTGAAGTTCACCGTATCGGCATGAGTGACCAGAGAAGAGCAGGACGATACAACGCAGAGGAGAAGTAAACGAGCTACTCGCATTTTGCACCACGTAAGGGCGTCTGAGACGTCCGGCAAGAGATTGGCACCGCCAATCAGCAATGTCAAGCGGAAAGCAGGTATTTTGGGGCATCAAGATCTCCCCGAGCTCGGTCCGGACGGACGTCAGTCAAGCTAAGGCGATAGTGGTCGATGGGTTGCGAGTGGCTGTCGTGATTAAGGAGGTGCCGTGCATGGCGGTGCGGCTCGGCATCGCCATGCGGCGATTGTAAGGCATACCTCAGCGGCCAAAGCTGCGTTTTCTGTTCCGATTTTTGTGGCATCCGTTCGACTACGCTCAGGACAGGCTCTGAAGCCGTGCCCTTAACGAGGCGTTCGAGCTGACGCTCGAATGAGCCCACTCATGCGATAACGCCGCATGAATGGGGCACCCAGATTAGTGCCTCAATCTTATGCATGGGCCACCCGCCACGGCTTTAGCCGTGCCTGAACGTCTTAAGAAACAGCGGTGCGACAATCAATAGTGCATTCGATCTACATCGCGGACTGTCTCAGGAGATGTTATGAAGCTCCTTGGAAATGAAGAAATTACCGAATGGTGTGCAACGCGCGGAATTAGTAGGCGCGGGCGGAAGCTCCTTCCCGGCGAGATGTTTGAACGTTGGATAGTTGTTGAAGTACCCGAGTCCGCGAATGCTCGAATGGCATTAGCGATCGATTTGGTCCTGCTCGGGGGGGATATAAATGATGGAGATTTTGTTTGGGTCAGTGACTGGGACAGATGGGGAGAGTTGAACCGAGAACTCGGCGAAACTGTGATTACCAGGCTGCGTGTCGTAGATTCAGAGCCAAGAATCGCGAGTCTGGCGGAAAAACCAGGACTTCTGTCTGGTTCGGAAGATCGCTCAGTGTTGGCGGCGATCATTTGGCAGGTGATGCTTTTCGGATGGGACACCTATTTGATTCCTTCGGCGGGTTCACATGTTGTCGAATATTCTCACGATGATCTTGTTTGGATCAGCTATCGCGACTCATCTCGAGAGCGATCAATGCTCGATGCTCTCGCGCGTTGGGGCGCGAAGGTGAAGCGCCCGGCTAGCCAAACGCAGTAAAGCTCGGCCCAACAGCAGAACCCAACGCCAAACCCGAATGGCAGCGTCCCTGCTCCGGGCTCCTGGAAAGGGCAGGGTGGAAACCTGGTGCCCCCTTGACCCCAAGCGAATGGGTCCGCGGAAAGGGCAGCAATTCACCGGACGGTAGACCGACAAGGTGGGACCCTAAGTATCCGATTCCGGGAGGGTACAGTTCGTACGGCAGCGGCTGAAGCCGCTCTTTCTGTTGCGACTTTTGTGGCACGGCTGAAGCCATGCCCTTAACGAGACGTTCGAGCTGAAGCTCGAATGAATGGACACATCTACGTTGTCCCCTAGGGACTTTTCTTTAGAGTGCGGAGGAGTAGCCCTGAGACGATTCCCACATGGAACTCCAAATCTGAGTGACTAGGTTCCCGAGTGGCTGTTGAGCATCTACAAGCCCCGCTAGCGCGACGATGATCGCATCGTTCACCGGAGCATTATTTGAACTCACGCACGTCCTCCACTTAGAACTGCTACTATTTGCCACAATTAGAGCTAACAAAGGCCCAGCCTCACGACTGAGCCTTTGCGCGAAGCGCGTTTCGCCGTCCGCGTAGGACCTAGCTGCAGCCGCTGGTGCTTCCGCACTCCATGCAGCGGTAGCAGGAGCCGTTTCTTGTCATGATGGCTCCGCAGGTGGCGCAGCTGGGGGCGTCGCCCATGTCGTACATGCTCTTCATGGCGTCGGCGGCGTGGTAGATTCCGCGGTCTTCCATGGAGAGGGGTCCGGAGTTGGCGGTGTAGGTCGGGTCGGGGGCGATTCCCTCACGGGGTGGGGTGGTTCCGGGGTAGGTCTCCTCCGGTGCGTACGATCCCGGTAGAGAAGCAGATCCCTCCACTGCGCCTGCGGCTCCGGTCGGGATGACACTTTCATACGAGGTTGAGGCTGCGAGTGAGGGGATGACGTAGCTACCTGCTCCCTGGACGGTGCCCTCGACGGGTACGGCCTGTCCGGTTGCGGGTCGGGGGGCGAGTCCGGCGAAGAGCGAGAGCTGCTGCCCGGAGAGGAAGCGGATCTGCAGCCAGCGGAAGATGTAATCCATGATGGACTTGGCGTAGCCGATCTGCTCGTTGCCGGTCCAGCCGGAGGGCTCGAAGCGGGTGTGGGCGAACTTCTCGCAGAGGACGCGCAGCGGGACGCCGTGCTGGAGCGCGAGGGAGACGGCGGTCGCGAAGGAGTCCATCAGACCGGAGACGGTGGAGCCTTCCTTGGCCATGCGGATGAAGATCTCGCCGGGCTGGCCGTTGGGGTAGAGTCCGACGGTGATGTAGCCCTCGTGTCCGGAGAGGCCGAACTTGTGGGTTACGCTGGCGCGCTCGGCGGGGAGGCGGTGACGGACGGCGCGGGGCGGAGACTGGGCGTCGACGGCGTCGGAGTTCTTGCTGGCGGCCTCGGTGATGGCTTTGATCTGCTGCTCGAGGGTGGAGATGCGGACGTTTGCTGCTGCTTTGGCGGCGGCTACGGCCTCTTCGATCTCGATAGAGCCTGCGGCAGGAGCGGAGACGGCGTCCTTCTCCTTCTGGGCCTTGCCGTCGGAGGCGGAGACGTTGAGCGGCTGGGAGCCCTTGGAGTTGTCGCGGTAGATGGCGACGGCCTTGAGGCCCTGACGCCAGGACTCGATGTAAGCCTCGGCGATGTCTTCGACGCTGGCGTCCTGCGGGAGGTTGACGGTCTTCGAGATGGCTCCGGAGAGGAAGGGCTGGGTGGCGGCCATCATCTTGATGTGGCCCATGTAGTGGATGGAGCGGGTACCCTTCGAAGCCTTGAAGGAGCAGTCGAAGACGGCGAGGTGCTCGGCCTTGACGTGGGGCGCGCCCTCGATGGTTCCGGTGGCGTCGATGTAGCTGACGATGGCATCGACCTCGGCGTTGGTGTAGCCGAGCTTGAAGAGTGCCGAAGGAACGGTGTTGTTGACGATCTTGATCATTCCGCCGCCGACGAGCTTCTTGTACTTGACGAGGGCGAGGTCGGGCTCGATGCCGGTGGTGTCGCAGTCCATCATGAAGCCGATGGTTCCGGTGGGTGCGAGGACGGTGACCTGGGAGTTGCGGTAGCCGAACTTCTCGCCGTGGGCGAGCGCGCCGGTCCAGCTGTCCTTGCTGGCGGCGATGAGCTCATCGAGCTGCGGGGCGATGAAGGGTTCTGCTGAGGATTTGGACTTGCCGATGTTGTTGACCTCGGCGCGGTGCATGCGGATGACGTCGAGGAAGGGCTCGCGGTTGACGTAGAAGCCCGGGCAGGCTCCGCCTTCGATGTGCGCCTGCTGGGTGAGCGGGGTGGCGGCGCCGAGCGCCGGGCAGAGCTCAGCGATGCGCGAGGACTGCCAGTAGGCATCGCCGCAGAGGATCGAGGTGACGGTGGCGGCGAAGTCGCGTCCGGCGTCGGAGTCGTACGGCAGGCCGAAGGCCATCAGCAGGGCGCCGAGATTGGCATAGCCGAGGCCGAGCGGGCGGTAGTCGTGCGAATTCTTCGCAATGTTTTCGGTCGGGTAGCCGGCGGCGTCGACGATGATCTCCATCGCGGTGGTGACGACGGCGATGCCGTGACGGTAGGCGGCGATATCGAACTGCCCCCCCGGGGTGAGGAACTTCAGGAGATTGAAGGAGGCAAGGTTGCAGGCCGAGTCGTCGAGGAACATGTACTCGGAGCAGGGATTGGACGCATTGATGCGGCCGGTGTTCTTGCTGGTGTGCCAGCGATTGATGGTGGTGTCGTACTGCATGCCGGGATCGCCGCAGAGCCAGGTGGCTTCGGCGATCTTGTTCATGATGTCGCGGGCGCGATACTCCTTGACCGGGGTGCGGGCCTTGACGGTGCGGGTGACGAAGGTGGAGTCGGCCTCGACGGCCTGCATGAACTCGTCGTTGACGCGGACGGAGTTGTTGGCGTTCTGGAAGAAGATGGAGCTGTAGGCCTCGGAGTCGGGGCCGGAGCCATCGTAGCCGGCGCGGACGAGGGTGTGGGCCTTGGCCTCTTCCTTCTGCTTGCACTCGATGAAGTCGATGATGTCGGGATGGTCGACGTTGAGGATGACCATCTTGGCGGCGCGGCGAGTCTTGCCGCCGGACTTGATGACTCCGGCGAAGGCGTCGAAGCCGCGCATGAAGGAGAGCGGGCCGGAGGCGGTTCCGCCGCCGGAGAGGGTTTCCATGCTTCCGCGGATGTTCGAGAGATTGGAGCCGGTTCCCGATCCCCACTTGAAGAGCATGCCCTCGGTCTTGGCCAGGGTCAGGATGGAGTCGAGCGAGTCGTTCACCGAGTTGATGAAGCAGGCCGAGCACTGCGGCTTGCTGTAGCCGGTGACGGAGAACTCGATGGCGCAGGTGTGCGGGTTCCAGTGCCAGTTCTGCGCGTCGGAGTTCGGCTCGAGGCGATCGCAGCCGACGTTAAACCAGACGGGCGAGTTGAAGGCGACCTTCTGGTTTAAAAGCAGGTGGCTCAGTTCGGCGAAGAAGACCTCGGCGTCTTCGGCGGAGGCGAAGTAGCCGCCCTCCATGCCCCAGTCGCGGATGGATTCGGCGACGCGGGTGATCAGGGCGCGGACACCGGTCTCACGCTCGGGGGTCCCCAGCTGGCCGTGGAGGTACTTGGAGGCGACGATGTTGGTCGCGGTCATCGACCAGTCGGAGGGAACCTCGACGTTCTTCTGCTCGAAGATGGTCTTGCCCTTGAAGTCCTGAATGACGGCGTCGCGCAGCTCCCAGGTGACCTCGTCGAAGGGCGAGACGCCGGGGCGGGTGAAGTGACGCGAGAAGGTGAGGCCCGGGGTGCGGCCGGATGCAACCGCAGAGTTCTGTTCAGAGGTGACGGGGCTGACCGTCTTCTTGGAAATCGTTGCCATGGGGAGTAACTCCTTCTCGCGCTTAATTTGTTCCCGGAGCTTCGATCTCCGAGCGGTGCTGGCCCGGACTCACGACGAGGTGAGCGGGGCGGGTATCTGGAAGGCTCCAGTGATAGCCCATCGAGGCGGCCAAAACGGCTGGCGCAACCTTTGGGGCAAACGGGCTGAAGTCGTGCGGAGCTAAAGAACCTGGCGTGGACTCACTCGGGTCTCACGTCTTGCTTGCAGTGGTGAAAGTACCGCCGCCTATAGGGTATGTCAAGTATAAAGCACAACATCTTGTGCTGAGCGAGGCAATACCCTGACTAAGCGAGGGTATCGCACCGAGGCCGGTGGAAATCAGAGATTTAGCTGTGGAAGTCCGGAAATCTGCCGTCTGCGAGTGGTGCTGGAGGCTCAAAATCGGACGGGGTCCGAGCCGCGGGGCTTAACACTTTTGTTGTACTCGCGGATCGTCGGCGAGGGAGGCTTCTCCGCCCCAAAACAGGGTCAGGAGGGACGCACAGGAAGGTGCCGGTCAAGCCAGGTGCCGACCCGGTCGGAGGAGGCGTAATGCTGGCCAAGACGCCGGTAGCTTTCAAACTGGGATTCGCTGAACCACTGGTCGGCAGTCGAGGTATTTGGGAAGGTCGGGTTTTCCCTGCGGAAGTTGACCAGGTCGGCGGGAAGATCGTGGGTGTATACGGATTTGAGATAGAGGATCTGGCCGACAGTACCGTTGGAGTAGCGAATGGTTCCCTGCACGCTAGGATACGGACTGGCGAGGGTGTCTCCGGCCGGCTCCAGCTGGGTGAGATCCAGCGTGATCTCGGCGCCGTGATCGATCCGGCATTTGCGGATGGCCATCCCGATTCCCTGAAACGACAGGTCCGGGTCCTGCTCGGAGTCGCAGATCACAATGATGGTGCAGTGGCGGCGCACCAGCTCATACAGCCCCATATTCTCGAAGTGTCCACCGTCGGTGAGGTAGACGAATGCAGCTTCGTCGTTCACCAGGCCGAAGAGTTCCGCCAGAAGGTAGAACAGCCCGAACCAGGGTGAGGGAGGATTGCTGTGACGCCCCCGCAGCCGGAAGCGCTTGTGGCGTGGATTGCGAATCCACAGACCCAGCCGGACGTTGAAGATGGTGAGCAGAAAGGCCATGGTGGGGCTGGAATGGAAGCCCCAGTTAGGGCTCATGGCTGCGCCTGAGGTCGCCACGGCGGTGGCCACCCGAGGACCACCATCGACATAGGCGAAGCTGCGGGTCGGCGCATACCCGTTGAACTGGACGCGATCGCTGTCGGTCTCCGTCCATCCCACGTCGTAACCGCAGTAGAGCGGCGTAAAGGAGAAGGCTGCGCCTTTGCGCTCCTGATAGGCGAGGTCCTGGCCGAACGAGAGATTGAGAGTAGTACAAAAGATCGGAAAGGGTCCCTGATACGTTGGCGGCTGAGGCTCGAGGGAACAGAAGTCCGGACCACAGACGTTCGCCCACAGTTCTTTCGAGCTGGAGTGATTGAAGCGTGTAGGGAGAAGATCAATCAGCCGCAGCTTCTTATCGCTTCCGGCAAAGCCGGTAAACGGATTCGCGCGTCGATCGGGATTGCTGGCACCGGCATAACAACGAGCGATTCGGTCGCGGTAGAAGGAATGGAGCGAGAACTCGTTGACATCGATGCGCCAGCCGAAGAGGACAGCGGTAGCAGCGAGCAGTCCAAGCAGGCTGAGGAAATCAGAGTGGGGGATCATACCATCGCCAATCTGCGACTGGATGGTCATCAGAGCTTTCTCGATGATCCAGGACAGGCTGAGCACAAGCCCAACGATGAAGACCGGCGGCCCGATCATAACGAACATGTTCAACAGAGCGGCTGTTTTGGTCTTTTCATCCTTCGGACCGCCCGTCACCAGAGAGCTCTTGCCGACCAGCACGCTGCCGAGGGTCGTCGTAATCCAGCCGATCCACAGCGGCTTACCAAGGTGGGCTACGTGGAAGAGCCACGACACCAACGTAGGGCCAAGCAGCGAACTGGCGGTGAGAGCAAACCAGGACAGACCGAAGAGGAAGCTCCATGCCCGGAGCCGGGCGAACCACTCGCGCACAGAACCGTCGACAAGATTTCCGACCAGGCCCCCGGCGATCTCGATCGACACAAAGACGACCGTCAGGCCCAGCCACGGCAACAGCGGAATGGCCGTCCGGGTCACGTCCTCCAGCGGGAGAAAAAAGGATGCGAAAAAGATGACGAGCCGAGAGAGGTTAAGCAGCACATAGCCGCAGCCAATGGCGCCCGCCATGCCAAGCAGGACGATCAACCGCCTCCAGTCTGCCGGGATTGCGCGTGCCGCGGAGAGGACCAGCAGGGCGATGCCCGCAAGCATGGAGGTAAACACCCACGAGGTGGAGGTATCGTCGTCGAAGCCGGTCAGGGGCTTCCACCAGCGGAAGGAGTAGGCCGACTGCCAGGCTCGCAGGTTATCGATGGCATCGGGCTCGACCGCAGGCGCAGTGGGAACCCTGCCAGCGGGTGTGCCGCCGGTGGTTGCGGGATTGGGAGTATGCGCCGGATCTACGCTCCTCTTCGAAAGCCAATGAAGATGACTGATGTGGATGCGTGTGCTGCCGGGCACGATGCCGGTGTTTTCGGGCCAGTCCACGATATTCTTCACGCGATGCACGCGGTCGCTGTGGCGTATCTCTCTCGCGGTATGAGGCACCTTCTGGGGCAGCGGATTTCCCGCCCAGAAGGAAGAGCGATAGAGATAGGGACACAGGGCGAGGACAGAGATCAGGATGGGCAGAAAGACCAGTCCAAGCACGCCGGTCTGTCCGAACCCGGCCTCCTCGACGGGGTGGCAGTGATCCGCCGGGGGATGGATGAGCTGAGTGAAGAAGATGATGCCAGAGGCGAAGAGAAAGCCGGCGAAGATAAGACTCGCTGTAAAGATGCCATTGTCGAGAAGGAAGTGAGCGATACGGCCACGGGAGCTGAGATAAAAGTGCGGCAGCAGCATCACCAGCATGATCGACGAGACAAGGACAATCTGGTTGAGAAAGGTGTTGCGCAGCCAGACAGCGAACGCAACCCAGGTGTCGGCGCTGAAGAGCCCTACGCGAGGGGTGAGATAGTTGGAGTATCGACGCAGCCAGCGCAGCGGCTCCGGCCAGAAGGTACGTTGCGATGGAGGGCCGGGGAGAGGTTGCAGCTGCCGTTTTACCTTCTCGATGTTCTCGCAGGAGATCCACGAAGCGAAGAACTGATGAATGTAGCCGCCGCCTGAGACGGTCGAAAGATAGTCGAACGAGTTGATGCGGTCGCGAGCTGCCAATCCCTGCAGCACTCCAAGGTTGAAGGTGGCGCTTCGGATGCCTCCCCCTGAGAAGCAGATTCCCGTAAGCTGCAGACCGTCGGCGACGGCGTAGGCGTCCTGTTGCGGATCGGCGGGAGGCCAATAACCCTTGGCCGCGAGTTCCTGCTCGAGCAGCCATTTGCCCGGGGGATAGTCGGTCAGCGTGGCCATTCGTGCCTGTGCCCTGGGCTGCTTATGGAGCAGCTCTGCCATATGCGCCGTGTCGGTAACTTCCAGTTCCGGGACCGGCATCTTGAAGGCGGCGCGCCACGACTCCGCAAAGGCAGTCTTCTGCTCCTGATCTGTCAATGACGCCTGATGCGATTGAATCTGCTGGGCCAGGCGGATGCAATAGGCCTGCGCCGCTCCATCGCGAAGTTCCGCCTCCTTGAGAAGCAGATCAGAACGACGCCTGCCGAACATGGCCATCTGGGGCTCCGGGAAACAAAGATGACGTCAGCACTACTTCAATCGAAGAGCTTCTAACGCACGACAGGGCCCGGAATGGAGAAAACAATATCAGAGGAGACGAAACTTACACAGAGAAATCAGAGCACCGATATCAGGTCAGCCTTCGATGGCTGCAACAGCTGGTGCTCGATCCCGGAGGCGCGCCCGCAGCTCAGCCGTTGCGGCGCGATGACACAGAAGGCAGAGCGTCCGGATGTTGTCCAGATCGCATTGCCCTCCGCCCTCTGCGACCGGAACGATGTGGTCAGCGTCCCAGAGGCTGCGGCGGCTGGAGATTCGCTTCATGCCGTAAAGACGCAGGCCGGCTTCGCGAGCGGCTCCCCTGGCCCGTTTGAGCGCGGCATAGGCCGCGACCGTATCGATGCTGCAGGCGGAGCACCGCCCGCGATCGCGTGCGAAGACCTGTTCGCGCATATACCCGGCATCGGTACGAAGACGCCACTGATGCACGCAATAGTCGCTGCAGAAGGTCCGGCGTCGCTTTGCAATGATCTCAAGCTGACACCAGCGGCACAGCGGAAGGCCATTCGGACCGACAGGCAGCTCGTCACGATGGGCACGACCGCCGGCGAGTGTACGTGTAGGAAGCATGGACCTGTCTCAGAGTAGCCTCAGGATGCCTCAAGCTTCAAAGTCTACTTCGACCGGATCGATCAGCGGCATCAGCCAGGTCAGTAGCTTCTGATGGACCGGATGATCGTTGTACGCCTCGTAGGAGGCACGATCGGAGAACTTCATCACCCCGGCGAGCTCGTACCCCTGAGAGCGCGGAGAGATGTTGGCGCCGACGAGAGTCTCATCGAGGCCGGGGATCTGTCCCTGAAGGCCTTGAATCTCCTGAATGACGCGCTGTTTCTGGGCTTCATCGACTTCAGGCTTCCAGCGAAAGAGAAAGGTATGCACGATCATGAGGTGTAGTTTAACCCGCACCGCTTAGAATGGTTCGACGAAGATATTGCGCGGGGAGAGGGTTATGTCGAGAACACAGTCGACCATGGTCGAGCTTGGAACGGTGGCTCCTGCTTTTGAGCTGCAGGATGTGATTACAGGGAAGGCGGTGGGACGCGATGACGTTGCCGCCGAGCGCCAGGGATTGCTGGTGCTGTTTATCTGCGTCCATTGCCCCTATGTGAAGCACATCGAAGAGGAACTGGCGAGGATCGGCAGAGATTATGAAGGCAAGATCGGCATCGTCGCGATCAGCTCGAACGATGTCGTCACCCATCCGCAGGATGCTCCGGAAGAGATGAAGAAGCAGGCCGAGCGTCTGGACTTCCGCTTTCCCTATCTCTATGACGAGACCCAGGAGACCGCCCGGGAGTATCACGCTGCCTGCACTCCTGATCTATTCCTCTTCGATGGAGAGATGAAGCTGGTGTATCGCGGCCAGATTGACGATAGTCGTCCGAAGCGCGGCGACATCGGCAACGATATTCCGGTCACGGGCAAAGACCTGCGTGCAGCCATGGACGCGGTGCTCGCGGGCAAGCGTCCCGATCCGAATCAGAAGTTTTCCATTGGCTGCAACATCAAATGGAAGGAATAGGAGAACGTATGGATCAGGTTCTTGAAAAGCTGAAAGAGGGGATTCTTCGCTTCCAGACCGAGGTTTACCCGCCCAATGCGGAGAAGTACAAGAAGGCGGCCACCGCGCCGCAGCAGCCTTCAACATTGATTGTGACCTGTGCCGACTCCCGCATCGACCCAGAGCTGATCACCCAGTCGAGAACGGGCGAGATCTTCGTCACACGTAACATCGGCAATCTGGTTCCGGCTTACGGCGAGATGATGGGCGGCGTCAGTGCCGTGATCGAATATGCGGTGAGCGCGCTCAAGGTGAAGCACATAGCAGTATGTGGCCATAGCGACTGCGGCGCGATGAAGGCACTGCTCAATCCAGCGAGCCTCGATAGCCTGGCCAGCGTGAAGAACTGGATGCGCAATGCGGAGGCTGCTCTCAGCGTAGCGGATTCGCTCGCTCCCGATGGAGAAGGTCATCCCGAGCGGCTGAAGCGGCTGACGGAGGAGAATGTTCTGCTGCAGATGCAGCATTTGAGAACGCATCCCTCCGTTGCAGGCGCTATCGCTCGGAAGGATCTGAGCCTGTCGGGATGGGTGTACGACATCGGCACAGGCCGCGTACGCATCTCCGAGGACGGCGATCGCCACTTTCATACGGTCGGAGATGCCAACGCATGATCGTTCCCCGTACGAGGCAGCTCGTCCTGCATACCCTCAGATATCTAGGGTTGCCGCTCGCCGGTCTGCTCGCCTACGACGTGGCAATTGTCGCCATCTACAAGCTGGGATATCTGCAGTGGGCTGCCCTCGAGCAGATTCCTCTGTCGCTGTTCGGCTCTGCGATCGGAGTCGTTCTGGCGTTCCGCAACAGCACATCGTACGCGCGCTGGTGGGAGGCGCGGACGCTGTGGGGTACCATCGTCAACAACTCCCGAAGCTGGGGACGCCTGGTGACGACGACCATGCGGCAGAAGGAGAAGAACAACAGTCCTGAACTGACCGCGATGAAGATCCGGATGATCTACTACCAGATCGCGTGGGTCCATGCCCTGCGGCAGCATCTTCGGAAGCTGGATGTTCTAAGTGAGATCGCGGGCATTCTTCCCGCAGAAGAGATTGAGGAGTTCCGCGGCCAGACTAATGTCCCTGTTGCGATTCAGCAGCGACAAAGCACGCTGTTACAGGAAGCGCTGGACGCCGGGTGGATTGACCTCGCGCAGTGGCACGCCATGAACCAGAGCCTCGACGATCTGGTCGACGCACAAGGCGGCGCCGAAAGGATCAAGAATACGCCGATGCCGCGGCAGTATGACTACCTGCCGCAGCTCTTTGCCCAGATGTTCTGCTTCCTGCTGCCGTTGGTCATGGTCTCCAGCATGGGCTGGTTTACACCGTTGGGATCAACCCTCGTGGGCTTTATCTTCCTTTCGCTCGACAAGATCGGGCGCGATCTGGAAGATCCCTTCGACAACACCATCCATGACCTTCCACTCATATCGATCACGCGGACCATCGAGATCAACCTCCGGCAGATGCTCGGCGAGTCGGAGCTGCCGCAGCCGATCGTGCCGGTTAATGACATCCTCTGGTAGACGGTCGTGGTTGCGCGCCCTGCTTTAGAGTGAGTCTTTAGATCTGCTCCGAAGCCGTGCCGGTTGCCGCATCCGACCCGTGGAGCTTTACGAGCTTGTTGTAGATTCCCATCAGAAGAAAGGGTGCTGCCCATTGTCCGACGAAAAGTGCCGCATGATCCTTCTTCGAAGCCTTGAAGGTCAGTGAAGCGACCATCGATGCGAGTGCCGCAGCCAGATACGCGCTGGAGGGAATCTGGGACGTTACTTTTTCGATGGCTGCAGTGACTTGATCCTCTCGAGCCTCGCCTTTGTTTACACGGTAATCAGTCATGGAAAATCATCTCCTTGTCGTAAGAGAGATGCTTCCGGCAATGCTCGTGAAAGGATGGCAGGCATATTTTTTTCAAAAAGCCGGGAGCCCGCGCATAAGTCCAAAGGCTGCACTAGAGCCACTTCATCCTGCGAAGGGTGTACAGCAGCAACACCGTACACGTGATAGTGAGGAATGCAACGAAGAGTGCGCCATGGGGTGAATCCTCAAACGGGAGGCCCTTGAGATTCATGCCATAGATTCCGGAGATCGCCAGGGCCGGTAACGCGATCGTACCGAGCACAGTGAGCACCTTCATCACCTCGTTGGTCCTGTTTGAGACAGAGGTAAGGTAGATGTCGAGCGTATTGTTCAACAGGTCTCGCTGCGTCTCGACGGAGTCCAACAGCCGCACCACGTGATCGTAGGTATCGCGGATGTACAGTTGGTGTTCCGTGTCGATGATCGTATTGGGATCCCGCTGCAGGTGCAGGCAGGCGTCGCGCGTATTGACCAGAACGCGACGCAGATCGATCAGTTCCCGCTTGATCGCGAAGATCTGGGCCAGCACCTCCGGGGAGGGGCGATCGAAGACAGCGTCCTCCAACTGATCGATGCGGTTATCGAAGTGATCGATCGCAGGGAAGTAATGATCGACGATTGTATCCAGGATCAGATAGAGAAGCCGGGCAGGATGTTCGTCATCGCCATCGCGTCGCGCCCGTTCCAGAGCATCGTTCGTCGCCGGACACGCGGGATCGACGATCGTGATGAGGAAATCCTTCCCGGCAAAGACATCGACGGTGGTGAACGTCGGCATCTGCTCGGACGGGGCGTCGGGATCAGGCTTGAGATAGACAGGCTTGAAGACCGCAAACGTATAGGTCAGTCCTGAATCGACCTTGACGCTTTCGTCTTCGCAGCGCGCATCTTCGACGTGCAGCGGGTGGAGATTGTATTGGCGGGCCAGCTCGTCGAGCCTGGCATCGTGGGGATCATCGAGTTGGTACCAGGGCATGGAAGCTTCTCTCCTGTTCGCCGTTCGTCTGTTTCTGCAAGCCGTCACAGGCCCAGCTGGAAGAAATCCTTTGCGTCCATCGTACCCACTTGGACGTATAGTTCAGTAAAGAGCTCAGCCCAAAATTGAAAGAGGAACGCCCCAGATGTTCAATCGCTGTCGCGCCTTCGTGTTTCTTCTTGCCTTCGCTGGACCATTCGCCTGGACCCAGGGTCCCTCGACCTCGCCGACGTATAACCCTGTCAAGACCTTTGCGCCGTTCACCATGCCCGACCCGGTCAACGCCTACCGCTCCAGCAATGGCGCTCCCGGACCGAGCTACTGGCAGAACGAGGCCGACTACGACCTGCATCCCAACATTGACACCGCGAACAAGCAGCTCAGCGCGACCGAGACGATCACCTACACCAACAATAGCCCGGATCTGCTCACCAGCCTCTGGCTGCATGTGGAGCAGAATACCTATCGTAAGGACTCCCGCTCACGGCTCGCAGGCGGTGCAGTCCGCTCGCGCAGGCGCAATAGCCCTGAACAGGCCGGCCCACCCCCCTCGTCAGACGGCTATGCCTTCGACTCGGTCGAGATCGAGTCGGGTAAGCAGCGTACCAAGGCCGATTATCTGATCTCCGACACCCGCATGCAGATTCGCCTGGCCGAGCCCCTCAAGCCTCATGGGGGACAGCTGAAGATCCATATCAAGTACCACTATCAGATTCCCGGCATCTGGGGCGGCCGCACCTCCTGGGGCAAGGCAAAGGAGGGTGAGATCTACGACATGGCGCAGTGGTACCCGCGCATGTGCGTCTATGACGATCTTCGCGGATGGGACACGCTTCCCTATCTCGGCAGCGAGTTCTACCTCGAGTACGGCCACTTCGACTACTACGTCACCGTTCCCTCAAGCTTCATCGTCGCCGGGTCCGGCGAGCTGGTGAATCCCAAAGAGGTTCTCACCTCCCAGGAAGTAGCGCGGCTTGAACAGGCCAAAAACAGCGACGCGACCGTCATGATCCTCAAGCCGGAAGAGGTCGGCAAGCCGGAGAGCCGTCCCAGGCAGGACGGAACCCTGACCTGGCACTTCCACATGGACCGCACCCGTGATGTGGCCTTCAGCGCATCTCCGGTCTTCGTCTGGGACGCCGCAAAGATCAACCTGCCGGACGGCAAGAAGTCGCTCGCCATGAGCGTCTATCCGCCTGAGAGCATAGGTGACGACGCCTGGACGAAGTCCACCGAATACGTGAAGAACTCGGTAGAGAACTTCTCTAAACGCTGGTATCCCTATCCCTACCCCGCAGCCATCAATGTTGCGGGCTTCTCCACCGGCATGGAGTATCCCGGCATCGTCTTTGACGGTATCCCCGATAAAGGCGCCTTCCTCTTCTGGGTGACTGCGCATGAGATTGGCCACGACTGGTTCCCCATGATCGTCGGCTCCAACGAGCGTCGCAACGCTTTTATGGACGAGGGCTTCAACACCTTCATCGATATCTTCGAGTCTGACGAGTACGCCGCAGGCAAGTATGGCCCCAAGCGCGACTCAGAATACTCCGCCGGAGGCGAGCCACCGGACACGATCCTCAAGGTCATCGACGATCCCGCCGCGCCTCCGGTCCTCTTCCCTGCCGATGGCTACCCCGGTCGCCTCGGGCATCCGGTCAGCTACTTCAAAGGCGCCTACGGAAACGTGCTTCTGCGTGAGCAGATTCTCGGGCCGGAGCGCTTCGACTGGGCCTTCCGCAAGTACATTCGCGACTGGGCCTTCAAGCATCCATCCCCCTCCGACTTCTTCCGCGCCATGCAGAGTGAAGGCGGAGAAGAGCTGGGCTGGTTCTGGCGGGGCTGGTACGAGAACAACTGGAAGTTCGATCTTGCGGTCGACAAGATCGACGGCGCGACCATGACCATCGTCAACAAAGATCAGCTCGTGCTTCCGGCCACGGTCGAGGTGAAGTTCAAGGACGGCACGTCCGAGCGCTTCCGCCTGCCGTGGGAGACGTGGCTGAGCAAGGGTGAGTACACCTGGTCCTCCGACGACAAGAAACCCATCGCCTCGGTCACGATCGATCCGGATCACAAGCTTCCGGACGACGATCGCAGCAACAACACGAAGTCAGCCGAATAACCTCTTCACCTATAGTTGCTCACCTGCGGCCTGTGCTGGATCGTCTTCTTCGATCCATCGCAGGCCGCAATTGCTGCAGTACCAAGATTCAGAGCCGCGAGGAGCCGGAAGCGCAAAGAGGTAGAGCGACAGCAGCGCCGCCTTTCTTCCCCGCCGTTCCCAAAGGATCTCGATCGAGTTGCAGCGCGGGCAGTGCGGCTGGTCAAAGGATGGCTGGTCAGGAAGTGGGATCGTCTCAGGAACCGGCTGTTGAAGGATCGTCTCCGCGACTTCCGCATCTGCTCGAGGGACCTGGAGACTGATGCCTCCAATCAGGTTCGACATCTGCCAGTCCAGCCTGACGAAGTTTTCATCCTTAAGGAAGCAGTAGATCCCGGCAGATTCAAGCACACCACGACCTATGATCGCTTCGGACAGGTCACGGTACCGGCGAATGGTGACGAGATCACGATACTGACTCGCCGGGTCGCTCACGCCGGGAGCGGGAGGCTCACGAAAGTCGATCCCCCGTTGCGCCAACTCTGCTTTCAGAGCAGGTTGAGCATCATCAACCAGAGAGTGCCAGTCTTCGACAATCCTAAGAAGCTCAGCATCAGACAGCGAACGATAGAACTCACGAAAGGAGACGTTGGCCATGCCCAAAAGATCATAGCAGCGCCGACGACACCTCTTTACACTTCGCGGATGAGAGTTCCCATTCCTTTTTCGATGCTCCTGATCTCGCCGTCGCGCATATGGATGATCCGATCCGCAATCTGCGCGGCCTCCGGATTATGCGTAATCATCAGCACGGTCTGATTCAGCTCACGGCTGGAGCGCCGCAGCATCTCTAGAACAGCCTCCGAGTTCTTCGTATCGAGATTGCCTGTCGGCTCATCCGCCAGCACAATCGCAGGGCGTGAGATCAGCGCGCGCGCAATGGCGACACGCTGCTGCTCGCCTCCGGAGAGCTCGTTGGGACGATGCTCAAGCCTTCCCTTGATCCCCATCAGATCGGCCAGGTGGTCGAGCAGGACACGGTCGAGAGGCTTCTTCTCCGACGCTCCGAGGTTGGCGATGTCATGTGCGATCTCAATGTTCCCCATCGCCGAAAGCGTGGGCAGAAGGTTGAATCGCTGGAAGACAAACCCGATCTTGGCTCTGCGCATCCTCGTGCGTTCCACGTCGGACATCCGCGAAAACTCCGCCCCGTCTATATAGAGCGTTCCCGAGGTAGCATGCGTCAGCCCGCCCAGAATATAAAACAGGGTCGACTTCCCCGATCCCGATGGCCCCACGATGGTCACAAACTCTCCAGGAGCGGCACTCAGCGTTACATCACGCAGTGCCGCAACTTCGAGCTTTCCGGAGCGGTAAGTTTTACCGAGATGTCTGGCGTCAATAATTGCTCGATCTGTGACTGCCGTTTCCAAAGAAGAGGTAGAAGGATTCACCATGAGTTACCTTTGAGTTTATCGTGTCTGGGACCTCTCCATGGGAATGAGCATAAATTGGGCTGAGCTTTTGCTGTTGGTCCTGGTCGGCTGGACCTTGCTGGGGTTCCTGGGAGTCAACCTGTCGCACCGTCGTGGCGAGCGAAGCCAGGGGCGGCGCAATCTTGCGTGGATTGCTGGAATCTGGCTGCTTTACTTCGCGATCCTGGTGGCGACCTCCCTCATCGCCAAACCGCGCTCCGTCAGCCTGGGGCAGCAGCAATGCTTCGATTCGCTCTGCTTCACCACAACCGGAGCAGACCTCATTCCCGGCTATCTCGCAAGAAATGGGGAGAAGGTCGTGCGGGTCTCGGTTCGCATCGCCAACCATTCGTCGAAGAGAAATCCTGGAGACAAGCATCTGACAGCCTATATTCTCGACTCCCGCAACCGGCGCTGGGACGAAGTTCCCGGTCTCGAGGGAGTACGGTTGTCGACACCCGTTGCTGCCGGCGACTCCGTCATCAGCACTCCCGTCTTCAAGGTTGCCGGCGATGCCGAACATCTGCGCCTGGTGTTTACACGCGGCAAGAGACTGCCCAACCTCCTTCTGCTGGCAGACCGCGACAGCCTGTTGCACCCACTGATCAGCGTTACCCTGCCGCGCTAGCAGTCGAAATTCATCCAGTAGTCGAACCTTCATACTGAGATTTCACCTTTTCCTGCAAAGGGTTGCGACCACTCTCGACTGACTGTGCCAATTGCACCGTATTTCGGGGGTTTGCATTTGGTACGAAGATTGCACCTGTTCCAGACCGTGTTACGGCCCTCTTTGCACACGCTTCGATTTCGAGATGATGTGGAAATGACTTTAAAAACCGCGTAAAGCTGTTGGGCTCTTCTTCGCCTTTTGTAAGGCTGCTCTGAATTGCGCACCGTTACGGTAGGCGATTTTGCGAACTTGCTTCCCTCTGGAAGCTATAGGGACCCCCAAAAAACGGCGACGTCTGCATCGTCCTCTCCGATGAGAGGCAAGGTCCTGCTGACGTCAAATTCTGGCCCCCTATGCAGCATGTCCTGCGTAGACGGTGAACTATTCCTAACAACGTTGTGGAGGAAGAAGTGAAAACGATTGCAGCAACTCTAGTTACAGCCTTAGTCGTCTCTGGACAGGCGTATGCCCAGAGCAATACGAACAAGTCATCGGACAAGAGCGACAAGAAGCAAGCGAAGACCCGCGCTCTCCGGGACAGTCAGATGGATCATGTCACAGCTGCCGGCGAAGAGAATACTGCCGTAGCAGCGAACAACTCCACAGTGAATGTCAACAACACCGGATCCGTCGACCTCTCCGGCAGCGCTCTCAATGGAGCTTCCGGAATCAATATCGTCAGCTCTTCCGACGCCCTGGTTGGCAATGGAGCCAACGTCTATAGCGGCACCCTTACGTCGCCGGCAAATAACAGCGGAGCCAATGTCACCCAAAGCAATGACGTCACACAGAGCAGCGCGCAGATGGGAACCATCTCCGGATACAGTCGTGGGGCGAACACCTCTCTCAACCTGTCCGCCGCCTCAGATGTAACGACCAGCGACACAAGCAGCAGCAGCTACAACCACTCCCTGAATACCTCGAAGACGCAGAGCGAAAGCCTGGATGTCAGTCACACCAAGACAGACAGCCTCGCGACGACTTCCAGCAACACCAAGAACCAGACGCTGAGTGCAACTGCAAGCAAGTCAAACTCGCTCACATCCACGAGCTCTGCCGCCAAGAGCCAAAACGCGACCCTTTCGACGGCCGCAAACTCATCCAAGAGCGCTGCTGCCACACTCTCTACCGACACCACAGCGTCGAAGAGCGCGAACGCTGCCCAGGCAGCCAACGCAACCTCTTCCAGGAGCTCCAACAGCACTCAATCTGCAAATGCCACACAGGCAGCCACCGCATCGCAGAACGCCACCACTGCAAACACCAATACCGCGAATACAACCGCTGCAGCTACCAATGCGGCGACGAACAACGCGACCAGCAATACAAACAGCACCAGTAACTCCGTTGCGACCGGACCCAGCGGTACTGCCGGAAACTCCGGCAACACCGCTTACAACAACACCGCCACCAGTGGAGGCAGTAACTCAGCTTCCAATGGAACGACCTCGCACAATATGTCCGCAACCAATGGTGGATCGGGAACGAACGGAAGCAATACCACCTCCGGTACGACTTCCGCGACTGCCAACAACAGCGCCAACCAGGCATCGAACCAGAGCTCCTCGGCGAACCAGACGGCCTCGACAAACGCTGCAAATAACGCCAGCGCAGCGAATACCGCTTCCGCCAGCAACGCAGCAAATACCGCCGATGCCTCGAACTCGTCAAACGCTCAGGCCTCCAACAATACGGATTCGCTTAGCGCGTCCAGCAACAAGACCTCCAGCAACTCGAATTCGCTCAATGCCTCTGCCAGCAAGTCGTCCAACAAAGCAAACTCGCTTAACACCTCCAGTTCGGCGAATGCGTCTCTCAACGCAAGCAAGTCCTCTTCCAAGACGGATAGCATGAATGAGAACCACGCAGTGGACGACAGCCTTACCGCCAGCGCGAGCAAGAGCTCCACGCTTGCAACCAGCACGGCAAAATCGAAGTCGAACTCCACCTCCAACCACACGGTTCAGTCCCTCGACTTGACCTATGACCAGCAGGGCGCCGTCGCTTTTGACTCCGCCAGCGGAAAGTATGTCGCGGTTGATGGATCGACGGTATCGGCGACCAACACCTATACCGTTGCGCTTGCAGGCAGCGCGCTGCAGAATGCAAGCGGCCTGAACATCGTCAACGCGGCCGGTGGCATGGTTGCGAACGGTGTCAACGTCGCACGGACGTCGAACATGAACTCGGCGCCTGTCATCATGCAGTCCAACACGGTCAGCCAGATCCGCTAACAAGTGGGCAGGCGGTTTGCGCGGATCCGGTCGATTCCTATCAAGCAGGATCCCGCAACGCTCCGCCCGCTCCTTCACTGGATTCATGGAGTAAGGTATGCGACGAATTCTTGTGATAGCGGTTCTGTCTGCGCTTGGTGCAGCAGCCCCGGCAATGGCTGGCGCACAGACGCCGGCGCATGTCGGGATAAAGGACAAAGTTGAGACGAAGGCGAAGCCTCTCAGCGATGCTGCGCTCGACAAGGTTACGGCAGGAACCGTCTCTGCCGGAATCTCTGATGGCGTAGTGCGATTTCAAGGGCAGGCACCCACCGCGAACGGATTGGTGTCGAGCACCGGTTCGCTCGCTCTTCAGGGCGGACCCATCGGCGGCAACACGATGGGAACTCTCAACCTCAGCGGCAATGCGGAACAGAATCTGAACTCACTGGTCAACATCAATGCCGTGAACTCAACGATCAGTGTGTTGCTGAATCTCAATGTCAACATCAACTCGACTGTGGGAACCCTGACGCAGGCGAATCTGAATGGAAAACACTGATGTCCCTCCCTGCTGTCTGGTTCCGATTCTGGTCTAGAGCGCTCGTGCTTATTCTGACGAGCGGTCTATTTCTCCCGTCCGCATCTGCGTTCTCTCAAACCAGGGACGACGCAGATGCACAGGGGGGTAAAAAAATCCGCAGCCTCAAGGAAATCCGAGGCGAGGGCGTCGTCCGCCAGAAGTGGGATATGAGCTGTGGAGCCGCGGCCCTGAGCACACTGCTCACCTACGAGTTCAAGGACAACACCCCGGAAACAGCCATCGTGGTGTGGATCCTCCACCGCGTCGATCCTGTGAAGGTCCGGGCGCGCGGCGGCTTCTCGCTCCTCGATCTCAAACGCTTCGCCCAGGCGCGCGGCTATCACGCTGAGGGCTACGCCGGAATGTCCATGGAAGAACTGGCTTCGCAGAAGACCGCGGTCATCGTTCCCATCCGCCTTAAAGGTTTCGATCACTTCATCGTGGTCCGCAGGATCGCAGATGGAAGGGTCATCATCGCGGATCCCGGCTTTGGCAATCTCACCATGCGGGTCGACCGCTTTCAGGGTCTCTGGAAAGAGGGCATCGCCTTCATCGTTCACCCGCCCACCGATCTGATGCTGACTGACCAGAGGCCAACCATCGCGTCGCGCTCGATTCCCGATCCCAGCATGATCCAGCGCGAGATCGGCATTGCGATTCCGCCGAACTATCTCTACTGACATCCACTGAACCCTCTCTACCGACATCAAAGGCCAGATCGATGCACACTTTTCCGTTGAAACAAACTTGCATGACGCTTCTCTGCTGCTGCCTTGCTTCTTCCTCACTTACGGGCCGGGCCCAGGAACACAGCACCTCGGCCCAGCCGCAGCAGACATCGCAGGCACCGCCGCAACCCGGACCCGCCATGTCAGAGCAGGAATCGCTGCTCGCAGCCGTTAATCAGCGTCTCAACGATTCTCTGCGCCAGCGCGACGCCATCATTCGAAATCTGCTGGAACGCGTGCAGGAGCTGGAGTGGAGAGTGAACGGAGGGTTCACCACCTCTCCCAAAGATCTCGCTGCTGCAAAGCCGGTCTCCGCAGCGCCTCCTTCCGCCTCTTCCTCTTCCTCATCCGCCGCACCAACAACACCTGCTCCGCGCCTCGGGGCAGCGGCGTCCGTAACCTCCGTCGTGACCAATAGCGGTTACGACGCTGAGGAGCGCCAGGCCAGCCAGGCGCTCGATCAGGCTCTTATTGTTCGCGGCGGTCTGCTGCTGCCCCCGGGTACGGTTGAACTGGACAACACGACCTCCTACTTCAGCTCGACCTCAGATCGCATCAACATCGACGGCTTTGCCCTGCTGCCGATTCTGGTCGTCGGAGACATCGCCTCCCAGCGCGTTCGGAAGGACCTTCTGCTGCCCACCTTCTCGGCACGGTTAGGTCTTCCCTACAAGCTGCAGTTCGACACCTACATTCCTTACGGCTATCAGCTGAACCGCACCGTCGACGTTAACGGCACCCAGACCTCCCAGAGCACCTTCGGACTCGGCGATGTCACCTTCGGCCTTTCGCGGCAGTTGGCCCTTGAGCACGGCCGGGTTCCCGACCTTCTGGCCAATGTTCGGTTGAAGACCACCACCGGGATCGACAGCTTCAATCTCAACAGCAGTCAGACGGCCCTGGGTACAGGCTTCTACGCCGTCCAGGGAAACCTGACCGCAGCGAAGTCCAACGATCCGGTCGTCATGTTCGGGAACCTCTCGTATACGGCGAATCTCAACGGAACCCACTCCATCCCGGCCAACGATCCGGACAACCCCGGCCTGATGATCCCTGGACACTTCCAGCCCGGCGACTCCGTCGGGTTCCAACTGGGGTCCATCCTCTCGCTGAATCCGGAGACCTCGATGACCGTGGGATGGGACCAGCGGTTTACCCGCGCCACCAGTCTCAACGGAAAGACGGTTCCCGCGTCCTTCCTGGTCGAAGGCTCGCTGCGCCTGGGAGCCTCCTATCTCTATGCTCCGGGCAGAACCCTCGACCTCAGCTTCGGTGTCGGCCTCACCCCCGACACCCCAAACCTTCAGTTCTCCGTGGGCCTGCCTATTCGGCGAGCTCTCTGGAGGCCGAAGAACAGCGTTCACTGACCAGCCGAGCACTACGAGGTCGGCGAACGCTGTTCTGTCGTGCAGCTCTAATTGCTTTGCCTCCGATAGGCGATGTATGAGGGACGGAAATCACAATCCGATGACATCTCTATGACAACTCCAGCCTGCGAAAAACCTAGAGTGACAGCACGTCTTCCATGCGCATTGGAAGGCCGAAATTAACCCGTAGCTCCGGCGATCTGCCGGCCTCGGCGATGGGGCTAGATTGGGCGATCCCCATCGCCGCTTTTTTCCATCAGGCCGAGATCCTTCCCGATTCCAGCAGTGAGTGCAGCGAGACCTCTTCTAGAAAATTGATCTTCATCTTCACCGTGAGCACGTGTCCCAGATCGGTCGCATCCGCCACATTTCTCCGGCAGGTACATAGATCCGTTAGAGCCAGATGCGAGGATCGCGTCAGCTCAAGACCGGCCGCTACAATAGAACTGTAGAGTTCGAGGATCGACCGTAGCTGCACCTCAACACGAAGCTCAATCAGATTGGTCGTCAGCGCCCTCCGGTCCAGCACCCAGCCTCCACAGTCGGCAAGAGCAACCAGCAGGCCTGGCAGCACGTCAGCGCGTTCGTCATAGCTGAATCCCAAGATGTCGAGCGACTCCATGTGTCCCTTCAATCCTCGACCGTAGCAACAGGTCATACCCTCTCATCGGAATCAAATTGTTGTAGCGTGATGCCAGTCGCGGTACGGTGGTCATGTGACGATGGATTCGATCGGGACGGGACGATGATTGTTGGCGTAGGAACAGACATGATCGAGATCAGCCGAATCGAAGACAGCATCCAGAGATTCGGAGACCGCTTCCTGGACCGCATCTTCACCTCCGGAGAGATTCGTTACTGCCAGCAGAAGAAGAAGCACGCTGCCGAGAGCTTCGCAGCTCGGTTTGCCGCGAAGGAGGCCGGAGCCAAGGCTCTCGGAACCGGGATCAGTCGCGGCATCAGTTGGAAAGAGATCGAGGTTCGGCGAAGTCCCGGGGCACGACCGACGCTGCACCTTTCAGGGCGTGCCCTTGAGATCGCCGGTCAATTGGGGATAGGCCAGCTGTCGCTGAGCCTGACCCATGGCCGCGACCTGGCCTTTGCGGTTGTGGTGGCTGAGGATGGAGCCGCTTAATCCTTTATAATCAGCAGAGCCGTAACCCCCATGCTGGAGGTCCGGCGGCGTTCGATCCGGCTTATACCCTCTCGTCTCCAGGATGTGCCTGCATGGGGGATGGGACAGGCCGGAAACTCCCTGAATCTGTCCTGAGTCCCCGCTGGATTCCCGGAGGAACGTCATTGACGCCCCTCCAGACCTAAGCTATTCTAAAAGCTCGCGCAGTCTCGCGTCTGCACGTCTGCAGTCAGTTATCCGCAGTGAGCGGCGAGACATCGTGGTGGATCCACCCGGGGCGGACAGATAATTGCCCCCAAAGAACCCACACCTCAGGCCCCCGAACCAGGCTCTGTGCGCAATCCCAGGCGATCGATTTTTCGTGTTTGGGGAGATCTTCTCCTTTCGCGACTCCCAGTGTCTGGACACGATTTCCGGTTCACTCGAACTCAGTTTGAGTAACACGTTGTACAAGACTGTGCAGTACCCATCCGTTCCACGATTCTTCCGCACCACGCCGACCAAGGAAGACGGCAGAAGTAAGGAGTACTTAGACGATGTCCACCAGGATTCCGAGCGCAAAAGAGATTCAGCGCAAATGGTTTCTCCTCGATGCCAGCGGCAAGACGCTTGGCCGCCTCGCCACCCAGGCAGCAAATGTGCTGTCCGGCAAGCTCAACCCGCTCTACACGCCCTACATCGACACCGGCGATCATGTCGTGATCATCAACGCCGAGAAGATCGTTCTTACGGGCCTTAAGGCTGATCAGAAGCTCTATCGCCGCTACACCGGCTTCCCCGGTGGTCTTCGCGAAGAGTCCTTCATCAAGCTGTTGGAGCGCCGCCCCGAGGCAATCGTCGAGCAGGCAGTGAAGGGAATGTTGCCCAAGTCGAAGATGGGTCGCCAGATGGCTACCAAGCTGAAGGTCTACAAGGGCGACAAGCACCCGCACCTGGCCCAGAAGCCTGAGCCGCTCGAGGCAACCGCCTAGGCTTGCACCGCGTATGCGGTTTGGTCTTTGAAGTTTGGCTTTGAGTTAAGGGCATGGCTTTGAGCCTTGCCGGAAAAGTTCGAACGATACCAGAGGGCTTTTAGCCCCTGAGGTTCAAAAGGATTTAGAGGATATATGGCAGATCTCGTCCAGTACTATGGCACCGGCCGCCGCAAGAGCTCGATCGCGCGCGTCTTTCTGCGCCCGGGCAGCGGAAACTTTATCGTCAACAAGAAGGCCGTTGACGTTTACTTCGTCACAGCGCAGCAGCGCGCTGCCGCCAAGCGTTCGCTCGGCATTGAGAACATCGGCGAGACCTTCGACGTCATCACCACCGTTCGTGGTGGCGGAGTCATGGGTCAGGCTGACGCGGTCAAACTCGGCATCGCTCGCGCTCTGATGCAGTTCAACCCCGAGCTCCGCAAGGCGCTCAAGAGCGAAGGCCTCGTAACCCGTGATTCGCGCGCCAAGGAGCGCAAGAAGTACGGACAGAAGGGCGCTCGCGCACGGTTCCAGTTCTCGAAGCGATAAAAAGCTCTTCAGCGAAGGCTTTTGCCTTTTGCTCTTCGCTCTTTCGAGAACCCCAGTTTTGGCGGGAGCCTGATCGACTCGATCCGGCTCCCGTTCGCACCACCTGCAGGAAGTTCGTCGCCTGCAGCAAGGAGTCCAATCTCCCCTACGGGGGATAAATCCGGGTCCCCGGTCTGCGGCAACAAACGTCGCACTCCGTTCTGAGACCTTAACCAAGGAGATTCATTTGGCTACCATCACTATGAAAGAACTGCTCGAAGCTGGCGTTCACTTCGGGCATCAGACCAAGCGCTGGAACCCGAAGATGAAGGAATATATCTTCGGCGAGCGTAACGGAATCTACATCATCGACCTGCAGAAGACGCTCAAGATGTTCAAGGACGCGTCGAAGTTCGTCACCGATCTCACCTCGCAGGGCAAGCTCATCCTCTTCGTCGGAACCAAGCGTCAGGCGCAGGATGCGGTAGCTGAGGAAGCCAACCGCGCCGGTATGCCGTACATCAACTCGCGCTGGCTCGGCGGGCTGCTGACCAACTGGGTCACCGTGCAGAAGTCGGTCAAGCGCCTGCAGGAGCTCGACGACATGTCCACCGACGGTCGCTACGAGCTGCTCACCAAGAAGGAAGTCATCAAGCTCGAGCGTGAGCGCAAGCACCTCTCGACCAATCTTGCCGGCATCAAGAACATGAAGCGCCTGCCCGACGCCCTCTTCATCGTCGACTCGAACAACGAAGCCATCGCCGTCTCCGAGGCCCGTAAGCTCGGTATCCCGGTCGTCGCTGTGGTCGATACCAACTGCGATCCGACCGTGGTCGACTACGTCATCCCCGGCAACGACGACGCGCTGCGCGCGATCCGCCTGTTCACCACCAAGATCGCGGACTCCGCCTTCGAGGGTGTTCAGATGGTCTCCGAGCGAGCCTTCTCTGAAGAAGTGGCCGACGTGCAGCAGGCAGAAGTCGCCCCCGAGTTCGTTGGCGAGGAAAGCGAGCTGAACGAGGTTCAGGCCTCCATCTCCGCTGCCGACGCCGACGAGGACGAAAACGTCGATCTCGCTGCCGTTCTTGGCGGCAACATCCGCAAGGCGCCCGCCGCTGCCTCCGCCGACGAGCCTGACACGGCCGTCGCCGAGACCGGAGCCTAAACCCCGCAGTTGGTCGGTTTCAAGCCGCGCGTTTGCAGTGCTGTAACCGCCATCTGGAATCATCAAGGGGGCGCGGGTCCATTGAGCCCGCGCCCCCTCTTTCTGAATCACGCTGTACACCACGAAGGGAACAATCAATGTCTGAGACTGCCGTAAAAGTTGATGCAAAACTCGTCAAGGAACTCCGCGAGAAGTCCGGCGCCCCAATGGGCGACTGCCTCAAGGCACTGCAGGAGGCCAAGGGCGACATGGAGGAGGCGTTCGTCGTTCTCCGCAAGCGCGGTATGGCATCGGCCGCCAAGAAGGCCTCGCGCACCACGAACGAGGGTTCTGTCGGAACCTACATCCATGCAGGCGGAAAGATCGGCGTTCTGGTCGAGCTGAACTGCGAGTCTGACTTCGTCGCCCGCACCCCTGACTTCCAGGAGCTGCTCCGCGATATCGCCATGCACATCGCCGCTGCCGATCCGCGCTATGTTCGCCGCGAGGACGTCACCCCTGAGGACATCGAGCGCGAGAAGGAGATCTACCGCGCCCAGGCTGCCTCGTCCGGAAAGCCGGCCAACATCATCGAGAAGATGCTCGAGGGCAAGATGGGCAAGTTCTACGAAGAGGTCTGCCTGCTCGACCAGCCCTTCATCAAAGACCAGGCCCAGACCATCGCGCAGATCATCTCCACCCGCGTCGCCAAGCTCGGCGAGAACATCTCGGTCCGCCGCTTCGCGCGCTTCAAGGTAGGCGATCCAAACTGGACCGTGGCCACCACCGCACCCAGCGCGACAGAAGAGGCATCCGCCTAACCGTTATCACAGCAACAAGCACAAAAGCCCGGACTATAGTCCGGGCTTTTGTATTGCGCCTTCATCGCTGTCTGTTTTCTGGCGCTTCTGTGCGAATATTCTCCGCATGAGCGTTTCGGTCCACGCGGCGCGAATCTTCTTCACCTGGACGATGCTCATCTCGGCCGCTGCCGCACAGGACCTTGAACCTCGTGCCTATTCCGCGTCACCCATCGGCACAAACTTCGTTGGCATCGGATTCGGCCGGTCAAGCGGAGATATCGCTGCCGATCCCACACTTCCCATCGCGAACGCAAACGCCACCCTCTACATGCCTGCTCTCGGACTGGGGCACACCTTCGGGATATTCGGCAAGCAGGCACTGTTCGCCGCCACGCTCCCATACGCCTGGGGCAACGCCTCCGGCGACGTCGGAGATCAGCGACGTAGCGTCTCCCCATCAGGCCTCGCAGATGTGAGAACTCGCCTCTCTGTCAATCTTCGAGGCAGTCCCGCGATGACGATGGCGGAATTCGCGCGCCGTCCGCATCGACGCTTCATCATCGGCACCAGTCTGACCATGACCTCTCCGTCAGGACAGTACAACAATGCCAAGCTGATCAATCTCGGAACCAATCGCTGGTCCTTCAAACCGGAGATCGGAATCTCCTACCCGATCAAAAAAGTTGATCTCGATTTCTATGCAGCAGCCTGGTTCTTTACGCCCAATGAAAGCTTCTATCCCGGACACTCCCGCCGGTCGCAGGATCCTCTCCCGGCACTTCAGGGACACGCGAGTTACACCATTCGCCGTGGCCTCTGGGCGGCAATCGACGGTACATGGTATACCGGAGGCGCAGCAACCGTTAACGGCGGAGTTCCAACCCAAAGGCAGAACAGCTCCCGTCTGGGCGCAACCTTCTCCTATCCCTTCGCCAAAGGACATTCCTTCAAAGTCAGCTATAGCTCGGGCGTGACTGGCAACGTCGGATCGAAGTTCAAAACCATCTCCGGCGGGTGGCAGTATGTTTGGTTCGGTCACCCCTGATTGCCATTTCCAAATCCCTCTCTCTGGCACATGTATGTTTGCAAACCATTGCCCATCGACACTTTAACTCCGCTTCTGTATAAAGCCGCTGAAACATTTTGGCCTCTGGCCGGTTCACCAGTATTCTGACCGGCTGTCTTTCAGTTTGAGGAAAGGTTGTACTCGCTGCGATGACTGCCACGATTGAGACGCGTCCCGGCTCATTTCTTTTCCGCGCATTTTTCTCTATCGTCGATAGCGAAGGAAAGTGAATATGAGCCGGACTGCGAAGTTGCTTCTGGGAGTATGGTTCCTGATCACACTAGGTCTTCTAGGTTACGGGCTGTTTGTCGCACTCTATGCCTCGCCGCCCGACGCTCAACAGGGCAACATGATCCGCGCCTTCTACTACCACTTCCCCAATTGGATCGGCGCAGGGATCTTCCTCCCTCTCAACCTGCTCGCTTCCATTGCATATCTCACGTTTCGCAATCGGAACAGCGTGCTCGCCACAAAGGCCGACGCCCTCGCACTAGCGACAGCCGAGATGGGTGTTCTTTACTGCACCCTCGGAATGGTCACGGGCTCACTGTGGGGCCGCGAGGAGTGGGGTATCTGGTGGACGTGGGACGCGCGATTGACCACGACCCTGATGTTGGCGCTGATCTATGTCGCCTATCTCATGACCCGCCACCTCTTCGCCGGAAGCTCCCGCGCCACGATCTGCGCTGTCCTCGCGATCTTCGGCTTCGCGGACATGCCCATCGTCTACATGTCGACCCAGTGGTGGCGAACCCAGCATCCAGCTCCCGTCTTCGGAGGTGGCGAGGGCTCCGGCGTCGCAGGCAGCATCCTTAAGCCAACCCTGTGGAACGTCGCCGCATGGGTCGCGTGGGGTATTCTCATCGTCGCGATCCGCTACCTGGCCGAGTTGAGGACACAGCTGCGGCAGCAACAAGAGGCCACGCGTCTCATCGAGAGCTCCCCTCTCGAGGAAAGCTCCCATGTTTAATCCCATCATCCCTTTCGATCCCGCTATTGATACCCCTCTTGGACACCGGAATCTGGTGCTGATCTACTCAGTTGTCTGGCTGGCTCAACTTGCATACGGCGCCTATACCGTCCGCCGTTGGATCAAAAGCGGTAAAGGCGACTGAGGCTGTAGCGAGCTCGCCTGAAACAACCCATTTCCCTTCTTCCGCCACTAATTAAAAATATGAAAAGCTTCCGCGCAGTATCGTCGCTCATCCCATCCTTAGCCCTTGCGATGATCATGTCGCCAGTCATGTCCACCGCTCAGACCGCCAAGCAGGACGCAAAGGACGCCGGTCACGAGACCAAGAATGCGGCGAAGGACACCGGGCACGCCGTCAAAAAAGGCACCGTCAAGGCGGCCGACAAGACCAAGAGTGGCACCGACACAGCTGTCGATAAGACCAAGGAAGGCGGAACCGTCGCCGCCCACAAGACCAAGGAGACATCGGTCAAGGCCTACGACCGCAGCAAAGAGGGTGTCCAGAAGGTCGTAGATCCCGACGCCGAGAAGAAGACCAAGGCAAAAGATCGCACACGCGAGACCAAGATGGAGTCTAAGGACAACGCCAAGCGCGCCAAGCAGAAGGCT
This sequence comes from Edaphobacter sp. HDX4, assembly GCF_036877565.1. NCBI lineage: Bacteria > Pseudomonadati > Acidobacteriota > Terriglobia > Terriglobales > Acidobacteriaceae > Edaphobacter > Edaphobacter sp. HDX4. Next base: position 20,458 of record NZ_JAEDXW010000021.1, on the reverse strand, counting down.
GAAGACGCGCAGCCCCAGTAGATCCTCTGCTCCTGATTCATGCGGCGAACCCGCCTGCGATCAGTAGACCCTGGCTTTCCTCAGACACATCCCGAAGGCAGAGAGCATCAGCTCTCTGCCTTTCGTTTCTCTCCTTGCGCACCAATGCATCTCAGGTATCTCTGAACCCTTACCGATGGATCTCTTCGAATGAACAGCAGCAGCCCCTCCGCCTCCGTCAAAGCCTCAACCTCACTCTCCAGCCGCCCCAAGGTACGCAGAGCTCGAAAGTCCTCCGGAGACCACCATCGCGGGAGAACCGGTAACGACGCTCTTACCATTCCCTGGGCGCGCATCGCCCGCGAAGCTCGCGACCGATTCAATATCACCCGCTTTCGCCCGGGTCAGCGCGAGATCATGGAGGCCGTCTTTCGCGACCGCAACACGCTCGGCCTCATGCCTACCGGCTCTGGCAAGTCCCTCACCTATCAGCTTCCCGCTCTTTTGCTTCCGCACCCCGTCATCGTCGTCTCTCCCCTCATCTCTCTCATGCAGGATCAGCAGCAGAAGGCCGAGCAGGCCGAGATCGTCGTCGAAAAGCTTGACTCCACCCTCACCTCTTCGCAGGCAGCGCAGGCCGCCGAGATGATCGACGAGGGCATCCCCCAGCTCATCTACGTTACGCCCGAGCGACTTGAGGATCGCGACTTCCTCCACTCTCTCAACAACGCCGGCGGCATCAGCCTGCTCGTCGTCGACGAGGCTCACTGCATTCCGCAATGGGGACATGACTTCCGTCCTGCCTACCTCAACATCGGCGAGGCGCGCAAAGTCCTCGGCGACCCACCCGTGCTCGCCCTCACCGCCACAGCCACACAGTCCGTCATCGATGAGATCCTGAGCAACCTCCGCATACCCGACGCGCTCGTCATCAACGAGGGGACGGAGCGCGAAAATCTCTCTCTCGCCGTCATCCCTACCGTCAACAATGAAGCCAAGCTCGCCCGCATCCTGTCGATGGTGGGCGAAGAACAAGGCTCCGGCATCATCTACACCGCCAGCGTCCGCAGCGCCAACGAGTTGTTCGACTACCTCAAAGAGCGCGATATCTCCGTCGCTCGTTATCACGGCAAGATGCCCACACGCGAGCGCGAACGCCTGCAGGCAGAGTTCATGCGCGGCGATCACAAGGTCATGATCGCTACGAAGGCCTTCGGCCTCGGAATCGACAAGCCCGACATCCGCTTCGTCTTTCACTTCGAGTTCCCCGACTCTCTCGAGACCTACTTTCAGGAGGCGGGTCGCGCCGGGCGCGATGGCCTTCCCAGCCGCGCCGTCCTCCTCTACCGGCTTGAGGACAAGCGCATCCAGAGCTACTTCCTCTCCGGCCGCTATCCTCATCTAGCGGAGCTTCGTTCCGTAATGGAAGCTCTACCGTCGCGCCACGGCAACGACTCTTCGCAAGCTCCTCACCAGCCTCTCAGCGTCGCCGCCATCTCTGAGGCGAGCGGGGTTGGCCAGCGTCGAACCCAGGTCATCCTTCATCTTCTCGGCGAAGCCGGTCTCGTTCGTCATTCGCGTCGCGGCTACCTCGGCAATGCAGCGGAGCCACCCTCCGATACCGCGCTCGAAGATCTTCTCCGCAGCTACGAAGAACGCGCAGTTAACGACAAAGACCGTCTCGCCATCATGATGCACTACGCCGAGACGGTTGACTGTCGTACCCAGACCATCCGTCGCTATTTCGCAGATCCGGAGGGAGAGCCCTGCAAGCGATGTGACAACTGCCACCGCAATCTCCAGACATCTTCTACGGCAACTCGCTCCAGCACTCCCAGCGAAGCCGCAGAGACGCAGTCACAACCGGCAAAGCAGATCACCGAAATCGAGACCAAATTCGGGACCATCGTCACCACAGCACCCGAGACTCTTCCCACGCCCCAGGCTCCTCCCCGCTTTCATCCAGGAGAGACCGTGCGGCACCGTCGCTTCGGCACAGGCACAGTGATCGACATTCACCAGGACGACGTTCTGGTCCAGTTCGCAAAGGCCGGAAAAAAGCGCATCCGCACCAGCTTCCTCTCTGCTGCACGCTGAATCTCTCCGCGCCGATATCCGCTTGCCGGCCTACCGTCGCGGGGAGTAGATTCTCTCTGACGCCAGCGCTGCTCTCCGGCAGCGTCCAGTGCTTTAGCCTCCCGGTTCACGAACTCTCATCGCAGCACCTCCTACCTGCGCATGGCGTCCGGCCCCAATGTCAGTCTTGGAAGGCACCCCATGAGCACCCACCCAAAAATCTGTTTCGACCGCATCGTTCCTCCTGAGCAGCAGCCCGACGGGGGCAAAGCCCACCACGCCGCTATGTCTGCGTTCACTGCCGCAGTCGGCAAGCACCTCGAAGCCAAAGGCCAGCCCACCGGAGCCCACATCACCAACCGGGAGACCTTCGGCGCTCGTCCGGATCTGGACGCCAACGAGATCGTGCACCGCACACGCATGGCGCTCATCAACCTCAAAAAGTGGGATAACGGCCATACCCTGCGCTGTCGCTTTCTCGATGGCTCTCCCACGCAGCGATCCAAGGTCCAGCAGAAAGCCAAGCTGTGGGAGAAGTATGCCAACGTCAAGGTCAACTTCGGCAACGATCCAGACGCGGAGATCCGCATCTCCTTCAAAGCCGACCCCGGCTCCTGGTCTGCTGTAGGGAAGGACTGCCTCGTCACCGGCTACTTTCCGAAAGACCAGCCCACCATGAACTACGGCTGGCTCACCGACATCACCGACGACCAGGAGTATGAGCGTGTCGTCGTGCACGAGTTCGGCCACGCCCTCGGTTGCATCCACGAGCACCAGAGCCCGAAGGAAGACCTCAAGTGGAACATCGATGCCGTCTACAAGGCCTTCTCCGGTCCGCCCAACAACTGGAGCAAGGCCGACATCGACTCCAACATCCTTGAGAAGTACTCACCCAAAGGGATCAGCGCCACGATGTTCGATCCGAAATCCATCATGCTCTACCAGTTCGATGCTTCCCTCTTCACCGACCACAAAGGAACTCAGCTCAATACAGCACTCTCGAAGAGCGATAAGAAGATGATCTCCGAGATGTACCCGAAGACATAATTCCACCTGCGGCAGACCGTTCTAAGGCTCGGGAACGAACTTACGAAAGGCGCTTCCGGGCCTCCGGTACACGACCACTCGAGGCCTGACTGTCTAGTCTGGACTGGAGGTGTCACCCTGAGCGAAAGCCCTCTCGCAGCTTTATGGCGAGGAGCGCAGTCGAAGGATCTGCAGTTCGCTCGCACATGTCCTCCACATTCCAGGACAATCGCACGTGGCGTATAGGTAGATCTGCCTTCCGGAGAAAACTTTATGCTCTGGACCAGCACCTACGCCCTGCTTCCCATCGCAGGATTTCTGGTGGCGGCGCTGATCCTGTTGCTCCTGGGAGCCTTGGTCACGATGAAGCAGGACATTTAAGACTCTGGTTCTGTCAAGGAGCAGATGGAAGGATCTCTTTCAGAATGAGCGGCTTAGCAGTGCCGATTTGTTCTCGCCCTCTTGTTACCCTAAATGTAGCTGGAAAAAGAAAGTGAGTTGAGTAATAACTACGGAAGTATCTGGCAACTAAGCCCCGCATTATGAATATTTTACAGGTAAATACCTTACTTTCAATATTTTACGAAAGAGGTCCAAGGCTAAGTCCTTTCGTTGGAAGATATTGCACAAATTTGTATGGGAGGTGTGGCCGTGGACGGATGAGCCAGCGGCAGCCATGATGCGTGCTTCCTTGGCGTCATCCCCAGCATGCGATACTTGAGTCTGACATGTACAAAAGAGTCCTCCTCAAAATCTCAGGAGAAGCTCTGGCCGCCGGCCGGGGCTTCGGTATCGATGCGGTCTTTATCCACAAAGTAGCCGAAGAGATAGCAGCCGTACACGCTCTCGGCTGTCAGATCGGGATCGTCGTCGGAGGAGGAAACTTCTTCCGCGGAGTCGCCCAGCAGGCCATCGACATGGATCGCGTCGCCGCCGACCACATGGGAATGCTGTCGACCGTCATCAACGCAATCGCCCTGCAGGACGCCATCGAAAAGCGCGGAATCTTCTGTCGCGTGATGAGCGCCATCGAGATGCACCAGGTCAGCGAGCCCTATATTCGCCGTCGCGCCATCCGCCACTTTGAGAAAGGCCGCATCGTCGTCTTCGCCGCCGGAACCGGAAACCCATATTTCTCGACCGATACTGCTGCCGCCCTGCGCGCCATGGAGATCAGGGCAGACATTCTTTTGAAGGCCACCTCGGTCGACGGCATCTACACAGCCGATCCTAAAAAAGATCCTGAAGCGACCCGCTTCGAACAGATCACCTATAACGACATTCTTCGCCGCAACCTGGGCGTGATGGATACGACCGCCGTCTCGCTATGCCGCGACAACAACATGCCGATGATGGTCTTCAGCATGCGCGAGCAGGGCAATATCGTGAAGGTTGTCTCCGGAGAAAAGATCGGTTCCCTGGTCACGGCCTGAGGCCAGCTCCGCTTTTTCCGCATCAAATGCCTCGGAATCGCGTTCCAACAAACAGGACTTCGACACTTTGGCCTCCACAGCAGCGACACCGCTGGTCAAACCAGCACGCAAACCTCCCCTGCCGGCGCTTACGGGTATCCGCACCCTGCTCGCCTTCAACATCGTCCTGTTCCACTTCACACCGCCCTATCTCGGGCCGCTTCGGCCTTTTGTCGAACATGGGTTTGTCTTCGTCAACGTATTCTTTCTGATCTCAGGATTCGTTCTCTCCTATAACTACTTCGATCGCGGTCGTAGTCTCGTAAAGCGGGACTTCTGGATGGCTCGCTTCTCGCGGCTCTATCCTGTCTATCTGCTCGTCCTGCTGATCTCGTTTCCGATGCTCCAGCTGGAATGGCACTCGAGATCCCCGACAGAGTTCTGGCAGGGTCTCATCCTGACCCCGCTGCTGCTGCAGGGATGGAGTCCGTCGCTGGCGACCTTCTGGAACACCGTCGCCTGGACGCTCTCGTGCGAGATGGCCTTTTATCTCCTTTTTCCCTGGCTGATCCTGCTTCCGTGGCCGCGCAAGCCGTCGCGCCTGATCCTCACGATCCTTGTCTTCTGGGTTGTCGATCTCAGTCCGGTCGTCTTTTATCTGTTGCTGAACCCGGATCATCTCTCCGGCCCTGTCGACCGATACACGTCAACAACGTTCATCCGATTTTTGAAGTACACTCCGCTGCCCTATGCGCCCACATTCTTATCTGGAATCGCGCTATCGCGCCTGCAGCTAACGACTGTCCTCTCGGAGCGCAGACGGATGTTGATTGCAGCGGTTGCGCTGAGCGGGCTGGGGCTGTTCTTCTTTCTGATGTCTGAGAGAGTTCCGTACCTGATTCTGCATGGCGGACTTCTATTACCGCTCTTCGCCGCCCTGGTCTTCGGTCTCAGCGGACGGCATGCAATCTCAAGGATCTTCTCCTGGGGCCCGCTGTTGCTTGTAGGAGAGAGCAGCTACTGTCTTTACCTGCTTCACTTCAATGTCTACCTTCTGATCCACGATCATCATCTGCCGGAGCGTCTTCACGTTGCCGCCTTCGATCCGTGGATCTCCTATGCGGCTCTCATTGCGATCTCGGTTGTCATCTACAAGTTCTTCGAGAACCCCGTTCGCAGGGCGATCCTCGACCGCTTCCCTCCATCTTCGCGTCAGAAGGCCGCTTGAAAGCAAAGGCCTCGCCGAAGCGAGGCCTGTTGCTGTGAATTGTCCTACATGCTGCTAGGGATTCACGACCTGGGTTGCGTGCGATCCATTGGCAACTGCTACGACGCAGGTGGGAGTTCCGCTGGCCGGAAATGGCGTGTTCTGCACGTTCTGCAGTCCGCCATTGTGTGAGTCAAGCTTCAGGCCGCTCGTCGTGTTGTCCAGGCTATTAGCGCTGTACATGTAGATGCCAAGTGCCGGCTCGATCGAGAGACAGTTCGGTCCGGTACCTACTGTGGTAGAGCTGGATCCGACGGAGGCGCTGGGGGCACCGGTTGGCTGGTCGATCGCATACGCGCTGACGGTGTTTGCGTTGTAGTTTGCAACGAACAAGTACTTTCCACGTGGATCAACGGTCACCGCAACCGGGAGCAGACCGGTCGCAAACGGAGAGTTCTGCATGGGCTGCAGCAGACCACCCGAGATGATGATGTTGCCGTAGAGCTGATTGGTCGCACGGTCGGTCACGTAGAGAAAGCGTGATGCCGGATCAGAGGCGATAGCGCTGGGGCTGGTTCCCGCTCCATATCCAGTCGCAACGGATTTTCCGGTGCTGTCCACTGAAAGTTTAGTGTTCCCGATGGGAGTCAAGCCGCCTGTGCTGCTGTTCTCGGAGAACGCCAGAATCCATCCCACGGCAGAACCTGAGGTGGTAGCCGGCTCCGCATCGAGAATATAGACGTACTGGTTGAAGTTCGTAACGTTTACGTCGACGGGGTTATTCCCAAGCACCTGGACAGTGGGATTGCCCAGCGAGTAATCGGAACTGACCGGGAAGATATCTACACCACCGGGCCCGGGATTCTGAGCCGAATATCCGGCCTGATAGGTGAACGTAACATAGAGGAACTTGCTGGCCGGATCTATGGCCATCGACGTCGGATGGGATCCCGTCGCGTAGGTGTTCTTCGACGTCAGTTTGCCGCTTCCTGAGTCAACGACAAACTGCTGAATAGTGGAGTCGTTCTGGTTGAGAACATAGATATTGAGACCGTCGGGGGAAGCAATGATCTTAACCGGATTGTTACCGGCGGCGACTGGTGATCCGGCGATCGGAACAAGAGCGCCGGACTGGTAGTCCACACCATATTCATTGATGCCTGCACCTGCGGCGGTTGCATAGACGTATGCGACCGTGTAGTCACGCGTACAGGCAGTTAGGCCCAATGCACCGGTCAGCAGCAACGCCGAAGCGATCCGTGAAATCACCGAAGACTTTCTGGAAGACGCGGCGGTCTTCTCTCCGGGCGTCGAATCAAAGATCTTTCCTGTCAAGCTCATCCTTTTCCTTCATCCGGCGGGATCGCACCGCCTTGCATCATTCTAACTTCACAGCCAAACGGTAATTAGCGCCCTGGAATCGTGGGCACGACCACCAGGCAGGAAGGTAAAGCATTCGCGCCAAACGGGGTGTTCTGAACCTGCCTGAGTCGACCATCGGAGGCATCCATCTGCAATCCGGAGACGCTGTTGCTCAGGGCATTGGAGGCATAGGCATAGATCGCATGAACTGGATCACCCGTACTGGGAGCTCCGATCATGCCGATACATGTTGGGCCGGTGCCGACCTGCACCGTTCCGGAGACCGTGGAGCGGATCGGTTCGCCATTGGTCCCGAGAGTATATCCATCAATCGCACCCGCACCGGAGCTGGCAACGTAGAGATATTTGCCAGTCAGGTCAAGAGTCATTCCTGCAGGGCTCGCATCGGTGCTTGCCGTCGCAATCAGGCTGGGTATACCGCTGGAAGAGACGGTGTATGCCATCACGTCGTTCAGAGCCAAGTCTGTGACGTAGAGATGAGTTCCCGAGCTGTCCGCCAGAATGCCGGCCGGAGTTCCGCCAGAGGGAAAGCCTGTCGAGACTACATTGCCGGAGTTGATCGTGACTCCTGGTAGCGGGGTCAAAGCTCCGCTGGTTGGATTCTGCGCAAATCCGAAGAGGTTCGCCGAGGTTTCTCCGTCCTGAGCGACGACATAGACGAAATGATTCGGGCTGGTCGCGGAGATCTTTACCGGGCTTCGTCCCAGATTGAACGTTGCAGGTGCAGCCAGAGTGCCATCCGAGTTGATGGGGAAGATCGTTACGCCGCCGGGTCCAGGATTCGCCGGTGTATAGAGCTGTTGCTGGCTTCCATCCGGAAGAATCGTGTTCTGGTACGTGTAGGTGACGTAGAGGAACTTTCCGGCAGCATCGATAGAGGCATCGGTCGGAAAGCTTCCAGTGACGTTATAAGTCTTCTGGGGATAGAGCTTTCCGTCGGAACCGATAAGGAAGTGCACGACATTGGAGTCGTCACGGTGGATGACGTAGATGCTTCTATGATCGGGGGACGCCACTACCGTTACAGGATTCTTTCCTCCAGAAGGCAGAGGAGAGTTTGCGAGCTGAACAAGGTAACCCTGCTGGTAGTCGACCTTATAGCCGTTGACCAGACCAGAGGTTCCTGATGCGGTGGTCACGTAGACATAGCCGACGGTATAGTCGCGGCCACACGCCGTCAGGCCCAGCCCCATTGCCAAAGACACGATTGAGGCTAATGCTCCGCGGCCCATCTTCTTCAACCTCATGCGCTTCCCTTACTCCAAATGCCAACCGATTTCCAAGATAGAAGAACCGGTAATCTCATCCTGCTCCCGCTCGAGATGAGCGAGAGCAGGTCGGTCTTGTGGGCCGACAACGGGTGCCGGCTAATTGACGTTCGGGCTGAGAGCCATACATGTTGGCTGCCCCACCGTCGGGAATGTCGAATTTCTCGGCAACTCTCTTAGCTCGCCGGAGTTCGAATCTACTCTCTTACCTGTGATCGTTCCATCGATATTGTTGGAGGTGTAGGCCCACTGGTTGGTGGGATCTTCCACCATGCAGACTGGTCCCGCACCCACCGCATATGGATTGCCCGCTGCCGGGCTGCCACCAGTTCCGAGGAACTGCAGCTTTCCAGTGGTGGGATCGATCGTGAATGCCGAGATTGAGCTCGCCTTGTTGTTCGGGTCGAGGGATGAGCGATTGAGAACGTAGAGCGTCTTGCCCTTGTTGTCGACCATGGAGTAGACCGGGTTCGAGGTCAGCGGAAGATTGTTGACCGGGCCTCCCGTCAGAGTATTGAGCGAGCAGGCCGAGGATCCGGTGCCAACGGTGTAGGGAAGAATCCTGCCGCCAGGGCTATCCGAGGTTGCAGCAGCATCGGTCAGATAGACATAAGTCCCGTTGGCGGTGATCGACGTAAGATTGCCGGCGCCGGTGGCGATGGTGGAGTTCGCCGTGATCGTGAGTTGCCCGTTGGCTCCGACCGCATACGGGTAGACGGTCTGGTCGCCTGTATCCAGCGTGAAGACGCAGCTACCAGAGGTTCGCAGCATGGTGGGCGCAGGGCCAACCGGGAAGAAGGTCAGCTGCGTCTGGTTGCTGTCCTTGATCTGCTGGTTGGGAACCAACTGCAGGCGGCCTGTATTCGGGTCGATTGCGAATACCGTGATGTCACCAAGGTGGTTGGGATTCGGGTACTCCGGGTTATCAGGGTAAAGCGAGTCGAGCACATAGAGGTAGTTGCCCGTACTGTCGACCGTAGCCCATACCGGAGTATTTCCCCGGCTGGTGTAGCTCTGCTGGAAAGTCAGAACGCCATCACCACCGACGCTGAAGAGCGCGATATTTCCAGGTGTCGCAGGGGTTGTGCCGTTGGCTACGACACCCTTATTGATGACATAGAGGTATCTTCCGCCCGGCTTGAGGGCGACCGAGATGGGGTTGGTACCGTTGGAACTGAACGGCGATCCCACCACCTGGGTCAGATTGCCCGAATAGTTATCGACCTTGAATCCTGCGACCTGGTTGTATTGTGTGCCAAGCACCCAAAGATATGCCACCGTGCCGCCACCGCACGCCGTCATGCCCAGACCCATTGCAACGGACACTACCAAGGCCATTGATATCCGGCCAATGCTGCTCAACCTCATGCGTTTCCTTAATTCTCGCCGGCATCGAATGCTTTGATGCCGCGTATTGCGAGCAAATCTTTAGGGATAAATTCCTTAGGACATTGTAGAAGGTGAGGCGACTTTGTGCCACTTCCGGGGGATCGGAATCCCGCAGAAAACAAAAAGCCCAGCCAGTTTGTGACTGGGCTTTTCGCCCGAGTGCGGTTTGTTACCAGACACGGCAGGCATTGGCTGGCATCATCGGCTGGCCAACTTTACAGCCGAAAGCTTTGCCGAACTCATCGAAGTTCTGCACCGCACCATTAGTCCGCCAGCGTCCCGAAGAGTGCGGGTCCGTCTTAGCCCGGAGCCGGGCAGCCTGCTCAGTCGTGTTCTCGCACCAGACCTGTCCGAAGCCCAGAAAGAAGCGCTGCGCGGGAGTATAGTTGTCGACCTTCGCAGTGGTTGAAGCATTCTGTTCCGCGAGCGTGCTCATCAGGGCCTGGTAGGCGATACGCAGGCCACCGTTGTCGGCGGTGTTCTCTCCCAGAGTCAGCTTCCCGTTCAGGTTCTGGCCGGGAGCGACTTCGAAGCTGCTGTACTCTTTGACCTCGCAGTCGGTGCGCTCGTTGAACCTGGAGCGGTCTTCGTCGGTCCACCAGCTGCGAACGTTACCCTTCGGGTCGTACTTGCTTCCCTGGTCGTCGAACCCATGGGTCATCTCATGCCCGATGACAACCCCGATCCCTCCGAAGTTGACCGCGGGATCAGCCTTGAAGTCGTAAAACGGGGGCTGCAGAATTCCTGCCGGGAAGTTGATGTCGTTCTGAGGCGGGTTGTAGTAGGCGTTGACTGTCGGAGGTGTCATGATCCACTCTTTTTCGTCCACCGGCTTGCCGATCTTGGCCAGATCGCGGCGGTCGTTGAAAGCGGAGATCTGCTGCGCATTGCCCACGGGATCATTCCGATCGATCTTCACAGAGGAGTAGTCCCGCCACTTCTCCGGATATCCAATCTTGTCGCGGAAGGCGTCGAGCTTCTTCCTGGCTTCGACTTTGGTGGCATCGCTCATCCAGTCGAGATGCTGAATGTCCTGATCGAGCGCAACCTCGAGCGCCTTGACCAGCTTTTCCATGCTGTCTTTCGCTGCCGGGGGAAAGTTCTTGGCTACCCAGTCCTGGCCTACCGCCTCACCGAGGGCTCGGTCTGTCGCCTGAGTACAGCGCTTCCAGCGAGGTGCAAGCTCCTTCTGCCCAGCGAGGGTCGCTGCATAGAACTGAAAGTTCTCCTGGACGAAGGGATCACTTAAATTAGCTGCATACCGATGGATGGTGTGCCAGCGCAGATAGCTCTTGAGCGCGTCTACCGGAGCAGAGTCGATCTGCTTGTTCATGGCCTTGAAGAAGTCGGGGGCTACAACATTGACGGTCTTGAGACTGCCCTGCTTCTTGGCGGTGAAGTAAACCTTCCAGTCGAAGTCGGGCGTGAGCGATTGAAGCTCTGCAATTGTCATCACGTGATAGACGTTGGCAGGATTGCGGCGATCCACGCGAGACATTGAGCCTTCTGCGAGCGCGGTTTCGATGGCCAGAACCTGCTGCGCCTCTTTTGCGGCCTGGTCGGGGTTATCCCCTGCCAGGGTGAACATCTTCGTCATGTGCTCCAGATACTGAGCGCGAATCTTCTTAGAGCGGTCATCCTGGTTAAGGTAGTAGTCGCGATCGGGAAGACCGAGGCCGGCCTGATCGACTTCGCCGATCTGCTGAGTCGAGTCCTTCTGGTCCTGATCGGACCCAAAGGAGAAGAGATAACCGACGGCGAACCTGTCCTCCATCTGGCCGAACAAAGTCGCAAGCTTGCTGCGATCGTTCCATCCGGCGATTGTCTGGAGCATAGGCTGAATCGGTTTCGCACCCAGGCGATTGGCAAGGTCGGAGTTCATACAAGCGGCAAAGAAGTCGCCGTATTTCTTCTGCAGCGGCGTCTTCGGCGCGTCGGCTGCCGCCTTCAGATCGGTATAAAGCAGATAATTGTTGTACTCGGCCAGCTCGTTGAAGCGACCCCAGCGGGTCTGATCGGCAGGGATGGGATTGTTCTTGCGCCAGTTGCCACAGGCGTATTGATAGAAATCCACGCAGGGATCGGCCGATGTGTCGATGGCCGAGAGATCGAAGATCACGGGTTTCTTGGGCGCATCTTTTGGCCCGGAGATGTCTTCCGCCTTCACACAGGGAAGACAGAGGAGCATTGCCACAGCGGGCAGCAGAAGTTTAAAGCGAATTGCGATCATGGCTCTCCTCGACAGGACACAGGTATGACAGATTCATCGCCACACTACTCTCCGCTTAAAGCAAAGAAGACCTGCCGACCGGGAGATGGCTGCCGCTGAACCTATCCCTTAGAAGATTTTAAGATGAATCGTCAGATACTTCTTGGGATTCTGCCGCACGGCGGTTACAAGATCAGAGCTGTTCGTCAACAAATTGTTCATGTTGGTATGCAAGGTATCTTCGGTGGCCAGCTTGCCTAGAGTTCCCCGCCCCTGGTTGATGCCGCTGACGAGATGATTGACCTGGGTGAACGTGTCATCCAGCTGCTCCCGGAACTTCGGATCTTTCAGCAGGAGGCCGAGGCCGCCCTTGCCAGCGTCAGCGTCGGTCATCAGGGAGTTGGCGTGCTTCAGGGTGGAATTCAGGTTGTCGTACAGCGAAGGATCTTTCAGCAGCTTGCCGGCCGTACCGTTCCCGCGATCAAGGTCGTTCGCAATGTTCGCGAGCTTGGCTGTCGTGTCATTGAGACGGTTGTAGAGGGAGTCGTCGTTCACGAGCTTGCCGATGGTTCCCTTGCCGTTGTTCAGATTGACCGTCATCTTGTGAAGCTCATCCACGGTGCCGTTGAGCTTGTTATACAGATCGGGATTATTGATGAGCTGGCCGATAGACCCCTTGCCCGACTGAAGGTTATCGACGATCGAGTTCATCTTGGCGAGGATAACGTTGAGGCTCTCGATGGTTCCCTGGCTTGCCTTGACGACATCGGTCAAACTTGGCGTTTCGAGCGTCTTCAACTCATCGCCGTCCTGCAGCGGAGGCCCCACAGCGAACTGACTGTTGATATCGACCACCGTATCGCCGAGGACACCAATGGTGGTCAAAGATGCTTTGGAATCCTTTTTCAACTCTTCGCCGTACTTCTCGTTCAACTTCATTACCACTCTGACCGGCGTCAACTTGCGGTCAGGGCTTGCGATGACTGTGACAGTTTTGACCGTGCCGATGGTCACACCCTGCAGGTTTACAGCTGCTCCCGGCTTCAGGCCGGCGGAGTTCTCAAAGTAAGTGGTGATGGTGAGCTTGTGCGAGAGTATGCCGAGACCTGCCGAACTCGTCATCAGGAAGAGAAGAGTGACCAGGACTACGGAAGCCACCAGGACGATCAGGCCCACCTTCAGTTGTGACCACCTCACCTCCTGCTGACTCGGCATAGCTCTCCTTGAAAATCGGCCTTCCCCATCCTGCGATGAATGAGGTCATCTACCTACTTGCATGACAGATGTCTGATAGTTCAGAGGATACATTACCTGTTTCCCCTAAAGCATGGATGCGGAGTCTGAAGGCATGGATGCAGGAGTTCGGGGCATGGAGATCAACTTCTCAGCGTTTGCCCCCAAGGGGGGAATCCTGGTTGTTGAAATCGGTGGAGACCAGTTCCGTGGCAGAATGGCGGGGCCGGTGAGGAGTGGGTACAGATGGAGGGGGGTCGAGGCGATAGAGGATCATCAGATTCCGTTCTGGATCATCCATTGCCGGGAAGGAAGCTACACGCCTGAGCCGGTACAGCGGGGTCAGGGCATCCATCTTGTCATCGTCGACCTCGTTCCAGGCCACATACCACCCCGGATGGTATGCCTTCACTCTCTCTGAGAGGTCCATTGTGCCGAAGTCGTCACAGATGGAAGGCAGTCCTGTCATCAGGGACAGGTCCGACCCACTGATAGAGAGTACAAGTGGGCTGTGGGTGCGGTCGGAGTCCACGATCCGGCGAATTTGCTCGGCGGCGGCTGAAAAGCTGTATTCCGGATGAAGGACGTAGCGGAGAGTCTGCCGCGCATCCAAGACGGCCATTGTGATGAGAACGGCGACGCAGGCTGCAGCAGCTGAGGCTCCCGCGAAGCTCCTCCAACTGAGAGCGCGAAGCGCATTCTCCAGGACAATGACAGCTATCAGTGTCACCGGAACCACGATCACGAGATAGTACCGGGGTTGGAGGTTGTTGTGATAGATGATGAACGCGAGATATCCGGCCGCCCAAAGAAACAGCGCCGGCAGCAGAGGATTTTTGAGAAGGCGGGGTCGAATGACGAGAGCAAATACGGTTGCGGCGATCGCCAAGGGGTAAAGGATCTGCCCGAGCCAGAGTCCATCGACGAAGCTCTGCTGGAGGACCTCGAACATATTCTGAGCGGTGACTCCGGTGTAGGCGTTCGCCGAAAAGAGATATCGATAATCTTCCAGGAAGTGCGGCCGCACAGCCATTCTGTAGTACAGGGCCCAGAGCGAGATGCCGACTACCGTTGCCGGAACCACCATCTCTAACGCGGCGCGGAGACGGTAGCTACAGCGAGCGAACAGGAGCCACGCTATAGCGGGAAGGAGAAAAACTGCTGTGGTCTTTGTGAAGACCATCAGAGGCAGAAGTATCCCAAGAGTGAAAATCGCGAGAAACCTTCCGTTCCGTCCACGGTTTCCGGATCCCACCTCACTCTGGACCGGGGCGTACGAAATACACAACAGGGTCAGGAGCATGAGGAGAATCAGCATCGGCTCGAGGATTGCCATGCGACTAAATGCATAGCAAAAGGGGCTGACTGCCAGCAGAAGAACGGCGCCTGCAGGTGCCAAAGACCTGCTTCCATCCGGCCACTGCAGTTGTTGCCATCTCCGGACCAGGAGATAAACCGATATCAGGATCAGAGCGAAGATGGCTACGGCGAGGCCACGCGCAGCAATTACATTGACCCCGGTGAAGTGAAAGATGACGGACTCGAGTACTGGCCAGGCCGGAAGGGCTGCCGCCGGATTGAAGTCGCCGGGCACGTACCAGTCGCCCCGCTGGAAGTGACGAATGGCCGCGTCGCCATACCATCCCTCATCGGTGTACTTCGCCCAATCCATCCATGGCGAGTGATTGGGAAAATCTGCACGAAGGTGGAGAGCATGCAACGCCAGGAAGACGGCCGCCACTGCAAGCAGCAACGTTTCCAGGATGTTAACGGTCGACCAAGGGCGCCCTGACCGAGAGCCACAATCAGAATCGTTTGTGGAGTGTGTCATCAACGTGGTGTCCTGAGGCTGAATTTGCTCCTCTATGGGACCACCGGCCACCGGCTCTAGCCACGGTACCGTCACCTGTCCATCTCCGAGGATCGAAAATCTATAGGATGCAGGAAAGTGACCTTCACGGCAGCACTATTCGTAGGCCAGCGCGTCGATGGGATCCTTGCTGGCGGCCTTGTATGCCGGATAGATCGCACCCAGCAGCGCTCCGGTAAAAGCAATCGCAATAGACTTCCATACCCAAGGCAGGTCGATCACAAAGTCCAGGGTTGGAAAACGCGCACTCAAGGCGGAGCTCAGTAGGAAACTTGACGCCACCCCGAGAGCTATTCCTGCGGCAGCGATCAGGGCCGTCTCGCGAAGCACGAGAGAGACGATATAGAGGCGCGAAGCCCCCAGAGATTTAAGAATTCCAATCTCCCGCGTCCTCTCCATCACAGCTGTATACATCGACTGGAAGATCACCAGAAAACCAATTACAAGTGCAATTCCAACAACGACCTTGATGGCCGTGCTCATGTAAGGCAGCTTGGTTGGAGAGATCGCTGAAAGAAATTCTTCGGCTGTTCGCACGTCATATTGATTCATTCCGGGGGTGGCGAGGATCGCTTTTCGCACATCCTCCTGATACCGCGGAGGATCGTCCGTCCTCAGATAGAACATGGAGGCCTTACCTTCGGTTCCGTTGAGCGAACCCAAGGTATTGATGGGAACGAATTTCCGTCCACCCTTGCCGTGTTCGACGATGCCGCAGATCCGGAAATCGTGGTTCAGGATCTTCATTGTGTCCCCAACCTTCTTCCCGGTAGCCGAGTAGTCGTCGATGATCACATCATCTGGCCCCTGGAATGGACCGCCCGATAGATAAGTAAACGGAAGAAGATCATTAAAACTCTTGTAATCAATTCCATAGATACTGTCGAGCGACCCGGTGAGCGTCATATTTACCGGAGCTGCAACCGCAACATGAGGGATCTTCGCCAGAACGTCGGCGACCTTGATGGAGGCTCCTGCCGCACTCATTCCCAGGAAATTGTTGGTCGTAGCCGGGCGAACGATCATGTCCATGCCGATCCCGTTCTGACGCGCCTTGAATCCGCTGATCTTGCCCAGCAGGATGGCCGTAATTGAGAGGATCATGATGACCTCGATCGCAATTGCAAGCGCGCTGATCAGAGATCGGAGAGGACGGTGAACAAGGTTGCCGACGACGAGTTTATTCATGCACTTCCTAGTGTATGGCAGGAAGGCCTTCTACCGGCAGCGTCAGGCCTGCGGCAGCGAACGGATACGAGGCGGTACAGGGCGTACTGCAGGTCGAAGTGGCAACTGAGACCGTTGCGGCCCTCTGATCAGAACTCCCAGAATAGGCATCACATAGGCAGATGCCAGTGCGGCGAAGACAACTCCGAAACCGACGTACCCGATGGAATAAAAGAGTCCTGCGAGGCCAGATTCCGGTGCTGTGTGGGCAAAATAGGCTGTGACAAGAAGCCCCCATGGCGATCTCCGTGTGTCTCCGCAGAGGGAGTCGAAGGCGATGAAGAGCAGAATCCAGATGAGAGGTTGCCAGAAGAAGACACCGAACCACCGGCCGATGTGAAACGCCTCCCCGGATGGACTGAAAGAGATGCCCGTCGTCACGTCATCCGCAGCGATCATCCCCATCTGGCGAGCATAAAGGTTGCCGAATTTGATAGTTGGCTTATCGGGCCAAAGGAATCTGGGGACGAGGTTTTCAACGCCGACAATCAGGGGAAGCGTACCGATAACGCCTGCGTTCTCGGTCAATGCATGAAGATTGTCATCTGCGGTGAACATCTGTAGACGGTCCATCAAACCCTGGGGAGTGTTGAAGTAGCCGTGACGATCTTCGGCCAGTTGATCTGCGTTAATCTCCTCATATTTTGTGCGAGTCCCCTCCGGATCGCTCAGAAGATCAACGATGATACGGGTGCGTGCTGCGAGAGAGGGTTCATAGAAGTTTCTCCCGTACTGCGCGTATGGGACCAGGTAATGAACCATGAGATACAACGTAAGGAAAAGACCCAGAAGGTGGAAGCGCGAGAACCGATAGCCCTGAGAGGCAGCCGCAATCAGCCAGCAGGCAATTGGAGTGAAGAGTCCCTCCTTGGAAAAACCGAGGATCCCCTGCATGAAGATACCCAGCATTCCGACCAATGCCGGAAGATTCAGGCTCTTCCTTCCACCGCTGCGACGCACCGCGCATATCACGCCCAGGATAATGGTCATGGGCAGAAACCGGTTAAGCTGGCCCACTGCGCTAAGAAGCCCCCCCGGTGCCGACTCGAAGGAGAACAGTAAAACCGTGATTGCCACTCCTGTCAACATACAACCGTACGTGGCCTGTTCTATGTTCGCGTCCGTGATGAAGGAACCGAGGAAAGGGCGGCGGCGGGTAAACCTCCGACTGACGGCGACGGCAACCCACATAGCGGCAATGCTGCCCAGGTAGACTTCCATCGTCAGAACCGGGTTCGTGAGATTGGAGTCAGCCGGCTCGCCCAGAACCGCCTTCCAGACGAGTCCGACAATTGCGACAAGAGTTGCGTAGAAGAAGACGTAGGATCCGGAGGGGCGCGAAAAACCTCCAGCGAGATTGAATGTGGCCCCCGCGACAACTACAAACAGCAGAGCGCACAGCGCGAAGATTAGTGATGTTCCCTGATAGACCTCCACGAGGAACAGCAGCATCGCGAAAATGGTCACTCGAGAAAGAGGAATATGAACTGGGAACGGTATCCGCACTCGTGTTCTCTTGGCCCCTTTAGGAGATCTTATTGCGCATATATAGGGAAGACATCAGACGAATCCCTCTATGAGACTCGAGGCCGGTGCGGATGCTGGACGGACTTAGCCATGATAGAGGTTCGCTAAATGGCCCGTCAAAAGCCGCTCACAACTGGAAAATGATGTAAAAACCGCCAAATTGAGTGATCCCGAATTGGTACAAAGGTTCTAACCACTTTGATTCCAGTAACCTAGAAGCCACGAGTTTCTTTGACATCAGGAAAACAGGGGAATATCCTGCCCAAAACCGCGAATATCGGGAAGAATTAGATCAATTCTGACGGGAAACGGAGCGGAATGGAGCAATTCGGCTGTGATCTGCGGACGGAGCGCGAGAGAAGACGGATTACCCTGGACACCATTTGTGAGGTTACAAAGGTCTCGGTTCGTCATCTGGAGGCCCTCGAGTCTGGAAGGTATGCTGACCTTCCCGGCGGAGTCTTTCGCAAAGGAATCCTGCGCAGCTACCTGAGTGCGGTCGGGCTGGAAGAGTCCGGCTGGATAGAACGGTTCGACGCGGCCCTGCGCGAGACGGTGCCTGCAAACGAGCAGGAGGGCTGGAGCGAGTTTGCTGAGAATGTGCGGCGAAACCGCTCCGGTCGATCAATGTCTCAGATCGACTCGCGCTGGCTCGGCGTCGCTGTAATGATCGCCGCCTTATTCGTGCTTGGCTGGGGAGTATGGAAGTTCGTCCTCCACGGCCGAATCTTCCTATAAATGCCGCCCGTCATGTCCCTAAAGCCCCGCCAGACAGCGAATTACAAGAAAGATTCTTGACAAACAAGCATTGACATTGCCCGCTACAAAGAATTAACTCAACGTCAGACAGCGGGCGTTAGCGGTAACGCGCACACGCTGCCCTATTTAGTTAGTAGAAAAATGGACCGGCCAATGAGCCGGATCCGCAGTACACCTTTTAGGAGACAGTGATGACGGGATTCAGGCTTTTTGCCTGTCGCGCGATGATGCTCATCGCGGTGACAGTCACGGCACTGGGCGCACACAACATGTGGGCTCAGAATGTATTGGGAAGCATCAGCGGAAATGTCACTGATGTAAGCGGAGCCGCTATCAGCGGAGCCAAGGTCACGATTCTGAACACCGATCGGAATCAGGTCGTTCGGACAGTTACGACCAACAACAGCGGAAACTATGCGGCTCCCACCCTTCCTTTAGGCAATTACAAGATCACCGTTTCCGCATCAGGTTTTGGCGATCAAGTCATCACCGGAGTCGTGCTCCACGTCAATGATGCTCTGTCCGTAAATGCCAACCTTCATCCGGGAGCGGTCCAGCAAGTCGTGGTCACGGCCGATGCTCTGGCGATCAATACAGAGAACGCCACCCAGGCGGGTCTGATCAACGGGACCCAGGTGCGTGAACTTGTTCTCTCAAGCCGCAACTATGAACAACTGGTCGGACTGCAGCCTGGTGTGGCGTATACAGGCGGCGACCAGATTTACATCGGTAATTCCAGCCCCAATGGCGCTACCAACGTTGTGAACTTCTCGGTCAATGGATCAAGAACCAGCGGAAATGCGTGGACGGTTGATGGTGCTGATAACGTGGACCGTGGATCGAACTACACCCTGCTGACCTATCCTTCGGTCGACGCAATCGCCGAGTTCAAGACGCTTCGTGGAACCTATGAAGCGGAGTTTGGCCGGTCGGCAAGCGGACAGGTCAACGTTGTCACCCGCTCCGGAACCGACAAATTCCATGGCACGGCTTATGAGTTTGTCCGGAATGACATCTTCAATGCAAACGACACCCTCAACAAGCTGACCACGAGCCCCTCGGGTGCAACAAAGGCCACCTCGTCGCGCAGCCTTCTGCGCTATAACGATTTTGGCTACACCATCGGAGGCCCTGTTTGGCTGCCCAAGGTCTATGACGGCCGCAAACACGGGACGTACTTCTTCTTCTCGCAGGAGCTGCGCCGCGTAATCACCTACAAGCCGGTGACCCTGGTGGGCGTACCGAGTTTGAACGAGCGCGGGGGTATCTTTACCCAGCCAGTCTGCACCGCAGCAAATACGGTCCAGTCCACGGGCAAATGCACCAACGGAGGAACGAAGACGGTCGCAGTCACAAGCCCTCTTGCCCAGGCTTATCTAAAGGACATCTACTCTCACGTGGGGGAGCCCGATCCTACGACCGGGACCCTGGTGACGCCACCGCAGCGCAACGTCTTCAACGGCAACCAGCAGATTGTTCGCATCGACCAGCAGGTAGGACAGAAGCTGAACGTCTTCTTCCGCTTTATTCACGACTCGATCCCGACCCAGGAGCCGGGCGGCCTCTTCCAGGGCACCGGCTATCCGGGCGTCAACACCACCAATACGAATGCGCCGGGCAAGATCTATCTCGCCCATGCGACCTACACGCTGACGCCCAGCCTATTGCTGGACGGCGGTTACGCTTACTCCTATGGCGCACTGCTGAGCGACCCGGTGGGACTCGCCGCCAACGCCAACTCACCCGACATCCAGCCCAACCTTCCGTTTGCTTCGACGCTTCCGCGCGTTCCGGGGCTCACGTTTACCGGCGGCACGGCGATCGCAACCTACGGGCCCTACCGCGACTACAACAAGAATCACAACATCTTTGTGAATGTGACAAAGCTGGTCG
>NZ_JAEDXW010000020.1:0-104529 GCF_036877565.1 Edaphobacter sp. HDX4 | reverse complement strand
CGCGTCCTTTGCCATTGGTCTCCCGTTTTCTGTTGTTCCGTTCGCCTCTGTGCCGATCTCTGTTCTCAACGTGAGCGCCGAAGCGCATGTTCCAAGACAGATGGCCGCACAGGCGGCAAACGTCACAGCCCGCAGCGCTCCTGCGGAGGTCCCTTTTTTTCCGGTGAGAATCATAATTCTCCTCTCGAGATGGTTGGCATCGAAGATCCCGATGGCGTGGACATTTCGCGGTACCCGCTCAACCATCCCGGACACCAGACGCAGCAGCGATCGTGCATACTTCTTCGGGTCACCAAGCATCTCGGCAGCTATGGCGTCACAGACCATCTCGCGGCTCTCTGAGAGTCGCGCCTGTGTCAGCCACATCGCTGGATGGAAGGCACACGGCAGTGCGATCAGGCTGTACAGCAGGTTTTTGGCGAAGTCGCGACGCACTATGTGAGCGCACTCGTGTGCCATCACGGCGGTGAGATCCTCCTCTGCCGTCCGTTCCGCAAATCCATCGGGCAGCAGCAAGAGGCCGTTTCGCAGGCCGACGGTCGACGGCCCATAAGCCTCTCGGGATTCAGCAATTCCGGCGTTGATGCCAAATGCAGCCGTTACAGCTCGCCATCGGATCTGTATCCCTCCATCGATCGGTGCGGGGTTCTTTGCAAGCAGGAGCGTCCGCCAGAGGCTCCATACAAGCTTCGCTGTAAAGTACGCCAGTATGGCTGCATAGATCATCGCGATAGCACTCACCACTCCATGGGGCAGCACTATGCCACTCTTCAGGTACTCCGTTGCTGTGCTCATGGTTATGGCTGTTCGTCCCTCGCCGGCAGTCGTCACATGCAAGCCTCGCAGTATTCGCCACAAGCTACCCGCATTGAGAGTTCTAAGGCGCAATGCAGGAAGCAGAATCTCCAGCATCAGAGCTGCCACCCAGATCCGGTGAGCCATGCGTGGCCCCAGAGATCGGGTCATAGCTGCTGTCGCCCACGCCGCCGTAAAGATAAAGGGCACCATCCAGACGGAGTTTGCAAGATAAGACACCAGCCAGAGTTCGAGAGCGCTCATTCTCCCTCTCCTTCTTCTTCAATTCGCTTTGTCAGCCTCGCAATCGTGGCCCGGTCCAGCTGCCTGGTCTTGATCAGGCTCATCACCAGTTCTTCGCTTGAACCTGCAAACATGCGATCCACCAGGTCGCGTACAGCGTGAGTTACTGCCTTGGTCTCCGTCACCGCCGCGCTGTACTCATAGGCACGCCCACGCAAACGGCGCTTCAGCTTGCCTTTACGTTCGAGGATGTTCAGCATCGTCTGCACTGTCGTGTAGGCAGGTGGCGGCTCCATCGCCTCCTGCACAGCAGTCACGCTGCTTGGCCCGAGTCTCCAGATCACCTGCATGATCTTTAGTTCCAGCTTCGTGAGTCCATCGCTTTCTTTACGACCCATCCGTCCATCTCCTAATTGATTAGGACATTAGAGTCGCGCCTGCCCTGTTGTCAACTAAAACTTTAGGAGATGGGCGGGCTTCTTCGCCCCCGGCGTTGAGGATGCACTATCTTTCGTCCGTCTCTTCGAAACTTCTTCCCCCGCTACTTGAACCTTCGCCTCATCCCCGATATCGTTGGCATCGTCACTCTGGGAGAACGTTTTCATGACTCAAACGATTCCGTCGCGCCGTCGCTTCCTCAAGTCCTCTTCGCTTGCCGCTGCCGCCGTCGCACTGCGAGGCTCCAGTCTGCTTTCACAGGGCTCCAGTCATGTCGATGCGCACATCGATATCAATCCAGCCGAGACGATCGCCACCATCTCGCCTGAGATCTACTCCCACTTCATCGAGCAGCTTGGCGGAGTGATCTATGACGGCGTCTGGGTGGGCGAGAACTCGAAGATCGCCAACGTCGACGGAATCCGCAAGGACTTCATCGATACCATGAAGGCGGTCGATGTGCCTGTCCTGCGCTGGCCGGGTGGCTGCTTCGCCGACTCCTACGACTGGCACGACGGCATCGGACCCCGCGACAAGCGTCCCAACCGCGCAGGCTTCTGGAAGCAGCAGGAGCCGAACCAGTACGGCCTGCACGAGTTTATGCGAACCTGCCGGGCCATCGGATGCAAGCCTTATCTTGCGGCAAATCTTCGCACCCAGCCTGCTCGCGACTTCTACCAGGAGATCGAGTACTGCAACGCGCCTGCCGGAGACATTCCCTCAAACTCCGCCGCTCCAGCTGCTCCCGATACTCTTGCGATGCAGCGCGCGGCCAACGGTGACCGTGATCCCTTCAACGTCGATCTCTGGGGAGTCGGCAACGAATCGTGGGGTTGCGGCGGCAATCTGACACCGGAAGAGTACGCGATGGAGTTCCGTCGCTTCACCGCATGGACTCCGACCTATGGTGAGGCTCCTTTACGCTTCGTAGCTGTCGGTCCCAACGGGGATGATGTGGACTGGACCAGGCGACTCTTCAAGGCCCTTTACGGCAACCCGGAACGGCGTCATCTCTGGGGACTCTCCGTCCACTACTACACCTCGGGAAGTCCCACGAAGTTTGCCGCGGGGGATGCGCTTGCCTTCAACGATGCGGAGTTCTACGACCTCCTTACACGCGGCAGCCTGATGGATAAAGTCATCACTGACCACTGGAGCGCCATGCGCGATGCTGTTCCCAGCGAGTTGTCGAAAGAGCAGCCCTCGGTCAAGCTGGTTGTCGATGAATGGGGCGCGTGGTACGGCAAAGGCACCGAACTCGCACCTGAATACAATCTCTCGCAGCAGTCCACCATGCGCGACGCGCTGCTGACCGGAATCACCTTCGACATCTTTCAACGTCACGCCGACAAGGTTGCCGTCGCTGCGGTTGCACAGTCCATCAACTGCATCCACTCCCTCATGCTGGCGCAGGGAGACAAGTTCTGCGTTACGCCCACCTTCCACGTCTTCCAGATGTACCTTCCGCACCGGGGAGCGCAGGCTGTCCGCGCAGACTTCACAGCGCCTTCCATTCCCAATCCCATGGGTGAGACGGCGAGCCAGGTGGGGGGCAACAGCTATATCGGTCAGCTTCCTCCGGTCAGGACGCTGGCCGGTCTCAGCGGATCCGCATCGATCAAAGGCAAGACGCTCATTCTGACTGTCGTCAATCCGCACCTAACACAACCAATGACGACCGAGATCGCGGTGCGTGGAGCATCCATCGCCTCTGCCAGAGGAACTGTGCTTGCAGAGAAAGACGTGCACGCGCACAACGACTTCGCCCACCCCGATGTCGTCAAGCCACGCTCTGTCGCGTCCCTCAGTCCTTCGGGAGGAAAGCTGACCCACAGCTTCCCCCCCGCCAGTGTCACCGCACTTGAGGTCACGCTGAGTTGAGCAGAGGCAGCATCACCGCACTCTGCTCAACGACAAGAGTGAGTGTGCCGCTATCGCGTTTATTCCGTTCGGAGCGCCACCATGGGCTCCACGCGGGAAGCCTTGCGCGCTGGCATGGCGCCTGCAACCAGAGCACTTAGCGCGAGGATTGCGCACGCGCTTATAAGCGTCGGCGCGTTATAGGCGTTCACCTCGTACAACTGGGACTGTAGATAATGTCCCGCAACCAGTGCCCCGGGAACGCCCAGCAGCAGTCCGATTGCAATCTGCATTGCGGCTCCCCGGAGCACGAGGCGCATGACATTGCCACGGTCTGCGCCGAGCGCCATGCGCAGGCCGATCTCTGGGATGCGTCTCGCTACTCCGTAGGCTGTGACGCCGTAGAGACCGATTGATGCGAGAAGCAGCGCCAGGAAACCGAAGATGACCGTCAGCCGGACTACGAGCGTCTGCCGGGTGAAGTAGTTGCTGACCTGATCGTCATAGGTAGTGAGCTGGCGAATGGGGATATCGGGATTGATCTGCTGCAGCACTCGACGCACGGCGGCGATAGCCGAGGCCGAGTCGCCGTCATAGCGAACGATCACGTTCGAAGAGAAGTGCTTGAATTGTTCGTTTTTGGTGGCCTGCTCTCTGACTGTATCCGGCGCATTGATATTGGCGAAAGTGGTCGTCTGAGACATGGGCGTGAAGAACATCGGCCGTGTTTCCTGAGAGGGATCGCCGTACTTGCTGTCATCGACGACGCCTATAATCTCGAACTCGCTGCTCATGCGAGGGTCGGGACCAAAGAGGACTCCGATGGGCTGCTTGCCGTTCAGATACTTCGTAACGAAACGCTGGTTAACGACGGCGACATGTCGGCTGGTAGCAGTGTCCTGATCGGTGAACGTGCGGCCGGCGAGCACGCGGGTTCCAACCGCGTCAAAGAAGCGGGGACTGACGGAGGAGTAGCTTGCGTTCAGTTTTGCGTTGGGGTCACCGCCTTCGAATGCGACACCGGTGCCCCAGTTGTTGAAAGACATCGGGCCGTAGGTAGCCCACGATGCGTCGTGCAGACCGCGAACGCCTGAGAATGCCTGATCCATCTGTCGATAGAGTCCATCGAGCTGATCGTAACGATAGCCGGCGGCCTGGAGATCGATGAATGCGATGAGGCGGCCGTGGGTCTCAAATCGGAAGTTCTGACTCTGCAGGCGTTGCAGACTGAGGATCAGCAGGCCGGAGGTGCTGAGGAGGATCACGGAGAGAGCCGCCTGAAGGATAACGAGAGTGCGTTGAAGGCCGCTGATGCTTCCGGTGGTGCGATTGGATCCGCGCAGAGCATCGGCGGGCTCAACCCGTGTGGCCAGCAGAGCGGGTGCGATGCCAAAGAGCACACCAGTGAAGATGGAGACGGCCAGGGCGAAGAGCAGGACGGGCAGAGAAGGCGACGCGCTGAGAGGATCTACCTGGACACCCCGCATCACGAGCGCAAGGATGCCTTTCACTCCGGTGTAGGCGACAAAGATACCGAGCAGCCCGCCGACGAGTGCGAGCACGACAGATTCGACGAGCATCTCACGGACAAGCCGTGTGCGGCTTGCGCCAAGAGCGCTGCGCAGGCTTAGATCCTGCCGCCGGCCAACGCCGCGTACCAGCATTAGATTTGCGAGGTTGGCGCAGGCGATGATGAGAACGAACGCAGCGATCATCTGCAGCATCTTGAGGCTCTTCTCATACTGGTCACGCAGATCATTGATGCCACTGCTGGCAGGTGCGAGTTCGGTGGTCTGCCTTGCGATCTCTGCCTCGGTATCGCGCGAGGATGGATCGCGATGATCGCGTATCCATCGAACCAGTTCGACACGCACGGCGCTCTCTACAGGAGCGACGTCTTTGGGATTACGAATGCGGGCGATGAGGTCGAGCCAGTGAGCATTCGGGGTGAGGTAGAGCTGGCGCGCCGGGTTAATAACCGGCTCCTGCGCGAGCGGGAGCCATACGCCCGCGGGATCGGCAGCGTTGCGGTCGCCGAGGAAGTTTTCGGGGGTGATCCCGATAATCGTTACCGGATGCCCGGTGAGTGTGACGGTCGACCCGATGATGCCGGGATCGCGATCGAACTTCGACTGCCAGACTGCATAGCTGATGACGGCGACCGGATGCGCGGCCTCGCGATCGTCGTCAGGACGCATGAGCCGTCCCGCAAGCGGCTGTACTCCCAGAACAGAGAAGTAGTTCCCGGACACAAAGCGCGTATCGAGCGTCTGGGCGGCGGAGTCCTGCTGACGGCGCGCGCTGACCGTGGTGGCTCCGGCCTGGACAGCTGCAAGCCCGTCCATCCCGGCAGTCTGGTCACGCAGGGTACGGTAAAGATCGTAGGAGAAGATTCGCCAGTCGCCCTGAAGTCCGCCATCGACGCAGCACTCGATCTCGCGGCCCACCTTGTAAAGCTGTTCAGGATGCTCGACGGGCATGGACCGCATCAGCACCTGATAGCTCAGCGTAAAGATGGCTGTTGTCGCACCGATCCCCAGGGCCAAGGTCAACAACGCCGAGAGAGTGAATCCGGGAGAACGCCTCAGTCGTCGCAAGCCGTGCCGCACATCCTGCAAAATCGATCCCATCACTTACACCTCGGTCGAGCTACTTCCATGATGCTTCTATCGGTGCAAACCTCTGGCCAAAGTCCAGCACTGACACCGGTCTTTAGGAATCATCATCTTGAAAGACAATCTTGCAACGAATCCCCGTGCTCAGCTGTCCGATTCGGGACAACTCCGTTCGTTTTTGGACAGAACCGCTTTTGTACTGACAGGCGACCTGGACTCACACCGGCCGTGGGCCGTACCCACCTGTGACGCTAAGATAGGGCATCTGTCAGCCGTCACGATTGATCGAGAGGGAGCTTAGATGCGTGCCTATGTCATAAAAGAACCCGGTGGTGCCTTCGAGAGATCAGAGCTTCCTCGTCCGGTTCCGGCAGCCGACCAGGTTCTCGTTCGTGTCCTCGCCAGCGGGGTCAATCCGCTCGATACCAAGATCCGCGCCGGGAAGGCGGCGCATGCCCATCAGCCGCTGCCCGCCGTGCTGGGGCTCGACATGGCTGGTGTCATAGAGCAAGTGGGATCGGATGTCTCCGGATTTGAGATCGGTGACGAGGTGTACGGAATGGTCGGCGGGGTGGGTGGCAAGCAAGGCACGCTTGCCGAGTTTGTGGCCGCAAGCGCAACGCTGCTGGCGCACAAACCAAAGTCGCTCTCGATGCGCCAGGCTGCCGCGCTGCCCCTCATCACTATTACAGCGTGGGAAGGATTGGTTGGCCGTGCACGTGTGCACGGCGGACAGAAGGTGCTGATCCATGCAGGTGCCGGCGGGGTGGGCTATATCGCCATTCAGCTTGCACAATCGTTCGGCGCGGACGTCTTCGCGACTGTCTCTGCGGGGAAGCAAGGCATCATGGAGGAACTCGGAGTGATTCCCATCGACTACCACGCGCTCTCCGTGGAGCAGTACGTTGATCTCCATACTCAGGGGCAGGGGTTCGACATCGTCTATGACACAGTCGGCGCAGCGACTCTCGATGCATCCTTCACCGCCGTCAAGCGGTACACAGGCCATGTCGTTAGCTGCCTGGGATGGGGGACACACGCTCTCGCGCCCCTCTCCTTCCGCGGCGCGACTTACTCGGGTGTGTTCACGCTCATGCCCCTGCTGATGGACTCTGGACAGCAGCAACACCACCGACAAATCCTGCGCGAAGCAGCCGAGCTCGCTGACGCTGGAAGATTGAAGCCTCTCCTCAGCGCACAGCGGTTCACTACAGACCAGATCGCCCTTGCGCACGAGGTGGTGGAGTCCGGTTCGCTCGGTAAAGTCGTCGTGGAGTTCTAAAAACCTTCGGCCTCCGCCGTCGGTCCACTCACAGCAACTACCTCTCCCACCTCAACTTACGAGGACCCGGGCCGTAGACAAGCGTCTACCCGTCTGCGTATGCTGTTGCCTGCTCCCGGAATCAGACTGCGGATGAGCCGCAAGTCGTAACCCTGGATCTGATGCTGCCTGCACGAAAGATTGCGATTCCGTAGATGAGCTCAAGCTCACACCATCGACAGCAATCCAGTTCCTTTTTTTGAGGCCAAATTCATGAATCCTAAAAAGCTGCTTCAGCTTTTTTCCTTCGTCCTTGTACTAACCCTTTTCCCACTCGTCGCCTTCGCCCAGGGTGGCAGCGCCGTTCTTAGTGGAACCGTGGCAGATCCCACAGGTGCAGCCGTTCCGGCGGCACACGTCACGCTCACCAACGTCGATACCAACCTCTCCCTGTCAGCCGAGACCAACTCCTCGGGACTGTATCGTTTCCCCACCGTTCCTCCCGGCCACTACACCATTGCGGCGGAGGTCAAAGGCTTCCAGAAGTTTCAGCAGTCCGGCATTACCCTGACCGTCAGCCAGCAGGCATCTCTTGATATCGCCCTGCAGATCGGCAGCGAAGCCCAGACGATCAATGTTGAGGCTGGCGCGGCGCTCATCAACACAACCAATGCCGAAGTCTCCAACACCGTCGGCGAGCACGCCATCCGCGAGCTTCCTCTCAACGGACGGGATCCATCGAGCCTAGTGCTGCTCTCCCCCGGCGTCATCAACGTGCTGAACACCGGCGCGGGTACGCTGCAGGGCGAGACCACCTTCCCGAATGAGTCGGGCGCTTCGGCGGGCGGCGGACGACAGGGCTCCACGCTCTACCTGCTCGATGGCGTTCCCAACATGGACACCTACATGTCGCTGTCCGCGCCTTCACCCAACGCCGACGCCACCGGCGAGTTCCGCGTCATCTCCAACAACTTCGACGCGCACTACGGCTTCTCTCCCGGTGCAGTTGTCAGTATCGACACTAAGGGCGGCACCAATGCCTTCCACGGCGGAGCTTTCGAGTTCCTCCGGAATAGCGCGCTCAACTCCGCCGACTACTTCTCGAAGAAGGTCGACCCTCTCAAGCGCAATCAGTTCGGCGGATTTCTTGGCGGACCTCTCAAGCGCGACCGTCTCTTCTTCTTCGGCAACTACCAGGGAACGCGCCAGTCGACGACGGCCACCAGTAACAGCACCAACACCCCCACTGCAGCTATGCTCAACGGCGACTTCAGTGCGTACCCCAAGCAGCTCACCGGCGGGTTTGTGAACAACCGCATCAACCCTGCACTCTTCGACCCCGCCGCCGTGCAGATCGCGAAGACCGCGCTTCCGCAGGGTCAGGATCCCGCCAGCGGTCTCACCTACTACACGCTGCCTGCATCGGTCGAGCGGTTCGACGAGGGCACGGGACGCCTCGATTACGCGCCCAACGACAGGCACCGCCTGACGCTGCGCAGCTACATCCAGTACTACAACCGAGCCGAATCCTCCACGCCCGGGAACATCCTTGCCATCAACCCCGGCAAGCAGGGCAAGTTCTACAACGAGGTTCTAAATCACACCTGGACCATCTCGCCCAGCCTCGTCAATGCGCTCTCGCTCTTCTGGAACCAGATGCACGTCTATAACGGAGGCACGCAGCTTGACGCCTCCGGCAACGCCTTCTGCCTGTCGAAGTACATCAACGTCAACGAGCCTGCCGGCGTCTGCTACTCCGAGGGACTCAATGCCAATGGCGGCTTCAGCACACCCTACTCCGAGCTAACCGACGAGATGCGTCGCTCCTGGGGCTTCTCTGACTCCCTTACCAAAACAATCGGAAACCACACCATCTCCGCTGGCGCCGATCTCTGGCATCAGCGCGCTCGCGAACAGACCTACTATCCGGCGAATCCGATCGTAGGCTTCACCGGCTACTCCACCGGCTTCGGTCTCGCAGACTTCCTGCTCGGTCGCGTCGGAACCTACACGCAGGGCGCAGGCGAGATTGCAGATGTCTCCGGTAACCTTCTCGGCGCCTTCGGTCAGGACCAGTGGCGTGTCCGCCCCAACGTCACCCTCACGCTGGGTCTGCGCTGGGATCCCAACCTTGCGCCCGCATCCAAAGACGGTCGCGGGGCTGTCTACAACCCTGGCCAGCAGAGCACTATGTTCCCCAATGCTCCGAACGGCCTTGTCTTCCCCGGCGACAAAGGTGTGCCGAACAGCCTTGCCACAAACACCTACGGCTACTGGGAGCCACGAGTCGCCGTCGCTTATCAGTGGGGGCCGCGCACGGCCTTCCGTGCAGGCTTCGGACTCTTCACCGCGCCGCTGCCCTACTCGGCCTACAACCACGTCGCGGATGTCAGCCCCTTCAGCCCTACCTATACTCTGAACGGCAGCGCGGCCAACCCTATCGCCTTCTCCAACCCCTGGGCCAACTTCCCTTCCACCGGAGGTGCCAGTCCATTCCCACCCTTCGCGTATGACAATGTGCCTCCTCCTTCGAATGCGGCCTTCCCTGCACAGACCACCGTGCCGGCTGCCTTCCGGCCAGGCTTCAAGCTCGGCATAACGCAGAGCTGGAACGTCTCGGTGGAGCAGCAGTTCTCAAACGACCTCGTCATGCACCTGGCCTACGTCGGCAGCCAGTCGTACCATCAGACGCTCATCATGGATGCCAATCCCGGACAGATCGCCCCGGGTGTTCGCGGCACACGCGCATTGACCAACTACGGCCAGATCCTCACCATCAATTCCAACGGAACAGCAAGCTACAACTCCCTGCAGGCGCAGTTTGAGAAGCGCTTCTCCCACAACTTCCAGGCGCAGACCAGCTTCACCTGGTCGAAGAACATCGACATCGCCTCCACCGGAAACGCCTCCTTCAGCGGCAGCGTCCCCAACCCCTACAACCTCCGCTACAACCGCGGAATCTCTGACCTGAACTACCCGTTCGTCTCGGTGACCAACGCCGTCTACACCACACCCGGCCTGCGAGGTCACAACGGCCTGCTGCGTGGAGCACTGGGCGAGTGGGAGGTTTCGGCGATCTACACCCTGCAATCCGGTCGTCCCTTTGGCATCAGCGGAGGCAACGGCAACAACAACTCCGGCTCGCTCGTGAATGCCGATCGCGCCGACTACGTGCCCGGAGCAGTCGTACAGGTGCACCAAGGCAGCAAAGAGCAGTGGCTGAATCAGTACTTCACCACCTCTGCCTTCACCCAGAATGCTCCTGGTACCTTCGGCAATACCGGGCGCAACTTCCTGAAAGGCCCCAGCATCAACTACGGCGATGCCGCCCTCATGAAGAACTGGACCATGCACGAGCGCTACCGGGTCCAGTTCCGCTGGGAGCTGTTCAACGTCTTCAATCACGCTAACTTCGCCCTTCCGGATTCCAATCCCTCCAGCGGAACCTACGGCCGTATCACAGCCACAGGGCCCATCAAACCACGTGTCATGCAGGCAGGCCTGAAGCTAACCTTCTAGCCTGTTTAGAGAGCACATCTGTTAGCGCCGGTCGTTCCCCGCCGCCCGTAAGGGAACGACCGGCGCTTTTTTGCTCGGTTACACCGTGTCTCTATCATGGAAAGCATCGTGATGAGATTCGTCGCCGCCCTGCTCCTCTCCGCCGCCGCCCTTCCTCTCGCCGCACAGACAACCACTTCCCCCGATGACCTCATCTTCCAGACCAACCAGGGCTGGTCTGCGCGCGTCAATGTCGAAGCCCAGATGGTGATGGTCTACGGGATCGATGCCACCATGCCGGAACGAATCAGGAGCTGGCGGGATCACGGCTATCGCGTAGCGGTGATGACCGGCGTCGCCTGGGGACCTTACGGCGACTATCTTCGCGGCGACTTCGACGGCAAGGAGCACTGGAACGAGACCCAGCAGGAGAAGTCCGGCAAGCTGATCCTGCACACCGGTCGCGAGGTCCCTTACATCTCGCCCAGCGAAAGCTATGGACGCTACCTCAGCGAGGGTGTCAAGCGCGCCCTCGACGCAGGTGCCGAAGCCATCTACCTCGAAGAGCCCGAGTTCTGGGCGCGCGCGGGCTGGTCCGAGGCCTTCAAGGAGGAGTGGCAGAGCTACTACCATGAGCCCTGGCAGACTCCCGACAGCTCTCCTGATGCGCAGTACCGCGCGTCGAAGCTGAAGTACTTCCTCTACCGTCGCGCACTCGCGCAGGTCTTTGACTTCGTAAAGCAGTGGAGCCAGCAGCATGGCAAATCGATACCCTGCTACGTCGCCACGCACTCGCTCATCAACTACGCGCAGTGGCAGATCGTCTCACCGGAGTCGTCTCTGCTCCAGGTGGGCGCCGACGGCTTCATAGCTCAGGTGTGGACCGGAACCTCGCGCACTCCCAACTACTACCAGGGCGTTCTCAAGGAGCGCACCTTCGAGACAGCGTTCCTCGAGTATGGCGCGCTGCAGAACATCGCACAATCTTCCGGCAAGCGCATCTGGTACCTCAACGATCCCATCGAAGACAACCCGAACCACTCCTGGACCGACTATCGCAGCAACTGGGAGTCAACCCTCGTCGCATCCCTGCTTCAGCCGCACGTCTCAAGCTACGAGATACTCCCCTGGCCCGATCGCATCTTTGGACAAAAGGGACTCCGGCCCATCACGGAACCAACTGCGGCCAATCCCAAGCCGGACCGCGTGGCCATCTCGCCTGCCTACGAGACCGAGCTCCAGACCGTCTTCCACGCTCTGCGCGAGATGAACCAGCCCGACACGCACTGGCAGTCTGCAGGCACCCAGGGGCTGGGAGTTCTGGTCAGCGACACCATGATGTTTCAGCGCACCCAGCCGCAGCCGTCCGACCCCGACCTCGGCCGCTTCTACGGCCTCGCGCTCCCTCCGCTGATGCATGGCATTCCGGTCGAGCCCGTCCAGATCGAAAGCACCTACGAGGGCAAAGATCCCGCCGACTTCCTCAGGAACTACAAGCTCCTCCTACTCACCTACGAAGGTCAGAAGCCGCCTTCCGCCCGCTTTCATCAGGCTATCGCCGCATGGGTAAAGGCTGGAGGCGCACTCGTCGTCGTCGATGACGATAAAGATCCCTACCACTACGCTCACGACTGGTGGAACTCCGGCGCACAGCACCTCGCCACGCCACGCGTCGATCTCTTCCATCAGCTTGGGCTCTCTCCAGATGCTGAAGGCCTGCATCGCGTCGGCCGCGGCGTCGTGCTCTACACTGCGAAATCGCCCGCCGCTCTTACGCGCGACAAAACCGGAGCAGACTCCATCCGCCAGCTGACGAAAAAGGCTGCGGACTCCATCCACCTGCCGTGGAAGGAGACCAACTCGCTCGTGCTGAGGCGCGGCCCCTTCGTCGTCGCTGCCGGGCTCGATGCCGAAAGCGCGAAGCCGTTCGCACTCCACGGCACCTTCATCAATCTCTTCGATCCCCATCTGGCCGTGCTGCGGAATCCCGCAATCAAGCCCGGCGACCGCGCCCTGCTGCTCGATCCGAAGTTCTTCGCCTCAGGCAGGCCCCACATCCTCGCCGCAAGCGCAAAGATCACCGACGTCTCCGCAACCGCAGATAGCATCACCTTCTCGACCTCTTCGATCGAAGGCCGCAGCCCAGCCGATCTAACCGCAGTTCGTCTGCTGCTGCCCAAAGCGCCCACGAGTGTCACCGTCGCAGGCCAGCCGCTTCAACCCGATGCGATCCACTATGCGGACGGCATGCTCCTGCTGGAATTTCCAGCGCACGCCGACGCGCAGAGGATACTCGTCAGCTTCTAAACATCAGGACCGCCCATTAGCCCCGGACATCGCCGCTGGTTCCTGCTGCACTTCGCGGATCAGCGCCTTCAGCTGCTCCCGCTCCGGGCCCTGCATCTGCAATTGGAACGGCTTGCTGACCTCGTTGAACGAGATGCCGGTCTGCGGGAACGGAATCTCGATGCCAAGCTCATCGAACTTCTTCTTGATTCGCCGGTTCATCTCGCGACCTACTGTCCACTGCTGAATCGGTCCCGTCTTGATGCGAGCCTTGACGATCACGGCTGAATCGGCAAACTTGTCGACCCCCATCACCTCCAGCGGCTCACGAATCATTGCGTTGAAGGGTTCCTCAGTGCGCAACTGATCAGCGATGCCCTTGAGGACCTCGATGACGTGGTCGGTATCTTCTTTGTAGGCGACCCCTAGATTGAAGACATAGTACGAATAGCCGTGTGTCATGTTCGACAGAGTCGTTACAGCTCCATTGCG
Source organism: Edaphobacter sp. HDX4 (assembly GCF_036877565.1). NCBI lineage: Bacteria > Pseudomonadati > Acidobacteriota > Terriglobia > Terriglobales > Acidobacteriaceae > Edaphobacter > Edaphobacter sp. HDX4. The sequence goes on along the minus strand of NZ_JAEDXW010000020.1, from coordinate 91,041 downwards.
AAAGACATGAACCGTGCCATCCTCGCCGCGCAGCACCGTCGTGCGCAGGTTGATTGCCTCTACCAGGCCACCCGTACCGTTCAGCACAGCGACATCGTTCACGCGAACCTGATTCTCAAGCAGCAGAAAGACTCCGGAGATCACGTCCTGCACCAGGTTCTGCGCGCCGAAGCCTACCGCCAGACCGATCACACCGGCGCCTGCAAGAATAGGCCCAATATCGAAGCCCGCCTCCTTCAAAGCCATGACGATCGCGATAAGCCAGATCAGCACTGCAAGGGTCGTTCGAAAGATGCCGCTCAGCGTCGCCGCCCGCTTCTCGAGTTCGATATCCGCTCCCCCGCGATGATGCGTCATCTGCCTGACGATGCGTGCGCGGAGTTGCGGAAAGTATTTCTGAATCAGGCTCGTCACAATCCAGCTGATCAGCAGGATCACCAGAATGCGTATGACGTGACCTGCGGCTGCATAAATCTGTTCGGTCTTCGGTATCGCGATGCTCGGCAGAACCATTCCATCTCCTTATCTCTAGAAATGCAGGGATTTCGTGTTGTGTCGTTTAGAAGTCGTCGTGTCTTTAAAAGGTTCTGATGCTCGAAAGGGCGAACGCGTGGTTGCGGCGGGATCCAGCACCCTCTCTGAGGTGAGCGGACGACACAAGCTCTTTCAATTCAGTGGGCACTCTGCGCAGGCCCAACTTCGTTGGGCCGCAGACGTTGACATCCTGCCGCAATACGATTCGCAAAGCGATGCGCGACGAACCTCTCTGCCCGATCAACAAGGCAGAAGCTGTTCGAGCAGTTGAGTCTCTCTAGGCCTTCTTCTGGCCCTTCGCAATCTCGCCCATCGCATCCACAAACTTATCCAGGTCCGCAATCGTCGTGTACACGTGCGGTGTCACGCGGATGCAGTGGATCTTCTCGTAGTCGATTGCAACCGTATGAATCTTGTACTTATCGAACAGCGTGTTCATCAGGTCGTGCGGGGCCACACCCTCAACACTCACCCCGCAGATCGCACAGGAAAACTGCGGGTCGAGCGAGGTGTGCAGCTTAACACCGGGAACATTCTTAACCCGTGTCGCCCAGTAGTTCTTCAGGTAGAAGACACGCTCCTGCTTGCGGCGCGAACCGATCGCCTCATGAAAGTTGATCGCCTCTCCGATGCCTTGCTCGATTGGAAAGCTTCGCGTGCCCAGCGCCTCGAACTTGCGAATGTCCGCGCTATGCGGATCGCCGTAGCAGGTCAGCGGCCACAGCTTCTCAATCTTGTCGCGCTTGACCCACATCATGCCGGATCCAATAGGGGCTGAAAGAAACTTGTGCAGGCTGGTCCCAAAGTAGTCGCAGTGCAGATCGGGAATCTTAAAGTCGATCAGCCCAAACGAGTGCGCTCCATCGACAATCACCTCGCAGCCCTTCGCATGCGCCATGTCCGCGATCTCCTGGACCGGCATCAGCTGGCCGACCCAGTTCACCATGTGGGTGATGTGCACCAGCTTTGTCTTCGGCGTAATCATCTCCTCATACGCCTTCACAATCTTGGCCTTGTCCTCGATGGGAAAGTCGAAGCTGATCTGCTTGTACACAATGCCATCGCGATCCGCCCGCTGCCGATACGCGTTCATCATGTTGGGATAATCCTGCTTCGATCCCACCACCTCGTCGCCCGCCTTGAGCGGTAATCCGTAGATGATCGTGTTCAGCGCCTCGGTAGCATTGCGATCGATCGCGATCTCCTCCGGCGAGGTTCCCGCCAATCGAGCCAGCTTCTCCCTGAGCGGCTCCCGTCCCTGGTCGAGAATCTGCCACATGAAGTACGACGGCCCTTCATTCGTCATCTGGTTGTAGCGCTCGAGTGCCTGCTGCACGACGATGGGCGCCGGAGAGACACCACCGTTATTAAGGTTCATGATCTGCGGGCTCACCGAATAGCCCCTCTGGATCACTCCCCAGAAGTCCTCGTTCTGCGCCGCCGCAGCAGCGTCCAGATGGCTCACGGCCGATGAGGCAGCCTCCAGCTCAGCGGCATGGGCCTGACGAAACAGGCTGTTGGCTGAAAACGCACCCGCAAGGGCAGTCATCTTGATGAACGAGCGGCGGTCGTTGATTGGCATACAAGCAATCTAGGCCAGGGCGCGCCTTTGCGCCTAGAGCAATAGAAAGAATTTATCAGTGGGCATCTCGATCGCACTAGAACGTCAGATTCAGTTCGCCTGCCGTCCCGCGCTCACACGAGAGAGGCCACAAGCGACTCCTCCGCACGCAGAGCCAGACCATGTGCCACCGAGGTGAACTCGTGGCCGGTCTGGATGTTGCCTTCACCAAAGCGCTTCGCAAAGATCCGACGCACTGCGGGCACAAAGGAGGTACCCCCCGTCAGAAAGACCCTATCCACTTCGCGCGCGCTGACGCCTGAGCTCTCGAGCAGCGAATCCACGCTATGCTCAATCGCGCTCAACTCCTCCGCTATCCACTCCTCAAACTCATCCCTCGTAACCGGAATTCGCAGATCCAGGCTTCCCTCGTGAAAGCGAAACTCTGCCGCCGTAGAGTGCGATAGCTCAAACTTCACTCTCTGGACTGCCTGATGAAGCTGATATCCAAGATCCTCTTCAATCAACGCGGTGAGTGCCTCAATCTTCTCCGGCTCCAGTGCGCGCAGACGGGCGCTGCGCAGGATCTCTGCGACGTTCCGCGTCCGCAGAAACGACAGATAATGCCATCGTTCAAGATTGGCGTAGATCCACGTCGGCACGGCAGGCAGTGTTTTGTTCAGCGAGCGCGCAAACGATTCCGATCCCATCGCAGGAGAGACAAGCTTACGGACGATTCGGGCGTCAAATGCATCACCCGCCAGCCCGACTCCGCTATTCCCCAGCAGGTCTTCAGGGGAGCGGCCACGCGCGCGAACCCCGGGCCCAACACGCACCAGAGAAAAGTCGCTCGTGCCTCCTCCAAAGTCTCCAATCAGAATCAGCTCATCATGATCGAGCGACGATTCGTACGAGTACGCCGCCGCAATGGGCTCCATCTCAAACTCGACACCTTCGAAACCCGCCAGCGCGAAAGCATCTCGCAGCCTCGACACCGCATAGGCATCGTTCTCATCCGTCTCCGCTCCAACAAAGCGCACCGGGCGTCCCACCGTCGCATGACGAATCGGTATTCCAAACTGCCGTTCCGCGCGCTCGCGCAGATCGGCAAGCATGCGCGAGACCAGTTGCTCAAGCGTGAAGTGGCGACCAAATACTTCGGTTCCCGTCAGCGTCCTGTTCGGCAGATAAGACTTCAGCGACTGAATCAGCCGCCCCTTCTCCTCCGCGTCGAGGTAAGCTTCGATTCCAGCCGGGCCGGTCTTCGAGAGCAGCTGCTTGGCACCGCCATTCCTCTTTACCTGCTCGAGATACAGGATCGAGCGAAACGACACCGTACTTCCGGTGGCAGTCGGGAACGAGGCGAGTTCGACCTTCTCGTCTCCCCTCACAACCGCGACCGAACTATTCGTGGTCCCAAAGTCGATCCCTACAGCGGGCCCTTCATACCTGGTCTTCAGCATCCCTCCATTATTTCGCATATCGGCAGCCCGCTCTGCTGACACCTGCTGTCAGTGTGCGCGTTTAACATACCTACATGGCACCGCCCGCACCGCACTACTCCCCCGAAGCCCTCAAGTTTATGCGTGGTCTCAAACGCAACAACGATCGCGAGTGGTTCAACGCGCGCAAGGCAACCTACGAGCGCGAGATCAAAGCCCCCACTCTCGAGCTCATCACCGCCATCAATGAAGCGATGCTGCGTTTCGCGCCTGACAACGTGCAGCCTCCGCAGAAGGCCGCCATGCGAATCTATCGCGACATTCGCTTCTCTTCCGACAAGCGCCCCTACAAGCGCAATCAAGGAGCATGGTGGGCGCGCTCCGGGCTCGAAAAGACCTCAGGCGGTGGTTTCTACTTCCACTTCGGTCCCGATGAAGTCGTCATCGCCGCCGGTGTCTACATGCCGGAACGGGAACAGCTTCTCGCCATCCGCCGCCACATCGAAGTGCATCACGAAGAGCTGCGCCGGCTGCTCGCATCGAAGAAGCTGCGCGGGCTGATGTCGGAGTTCGACGGACTGAAGCTCACGCGCCCACCTAGAGGCTTCTCCCCTGATTCTCCTGCCATGGACCTCCTCCTCTGTCGCCAGTGGGGCGTCACCGCTCACCTTCCTGCTGACGCCGCAACCAGCCCAACTCTGCTCAAGGAGATCGTCAAACGTTTTGAAGTCGCCGCTTCTTTTGTCGAGCTTTTAAATGCGCCGCTCGTCGCAAGAAGAGCGCCAAAACCTCTCTTCTGACGGCTTGTTCTTACTCCGATGGAAGACCGTTCAGGGCAGCAAATCCGGTATATTTCAGCCGAATTGTGCCAAAAATGGGACAAAATGGCACAAAAACCCAAAAAACCTGTGGAAAGTCGGGGAAACCGATTGACAAAGCGTTCGGAAAAGCCGAAGGTGAATTGCGGTACGGTTTCTTCGCACCCGCATGAACACTGGCGATTCGCACCTCAGGGAGCGTCAGAAAGAGCTTCAAAGCCGGGCGAATAACCTGCTTCGAAAAACGAGAACGCATGAAGGAGCAACACACATGGCAAAGGGATTGACCAAGACAGCGCTGGTTCGCCAGATGGCGGAGAAGCTCGAGCTGACCAACAAGCAGACTGCCACCTTCCTGGACCTGCTGGCCGAGACGGCCGTCAAGGAGACCAAGAAGAACGGTGAGTTCACCATTCCTGGCATCGGCAAGCTGGTGAAGGCCGAGCGCAAAGCGCGCCTGGGCCGCAACCCCCAGACCGGCGAGACCATCAAGATCAAGGCGAAGACCGTCGTAAAGTTCCGCGTGGCCAAGGTCGCAAAGGACACCATCGCTCCGCCGAAGAAGTAGTTTGACGTCTGCGTCTCACCGCTGCAGTTGAGGGCGATCTCAGCCTCCATCACGCAGCATCGCATGGAGAGCGTCTCGCTCGCTGTGCAGGCAAAGAGTACAAAAGGCCCGCGCCATCATCGTCATCGCGACGATAGAACGCGGGCCTTTCTTTTACCGCCTCGTTCCAGCTCCCAGGTTCAGCAACTCCGGGATCTCCGGCGCATCTTCATACACAGTCGAGTGCGTCAGCTCTCGATATCTCGCCGCATCTTCGGCTCTCGCGGCCTCCGCCTGCTGCACACGCCTCTCCGCATCCACTCCAAGAATCAGCCGCATCGGGACCTCGTCCTGGTTTGCCAAACGAAGGATCAGTTCTGCAATCCTGCGCGGATCGCCCTCCTGGCGACCTTCGATGCTCTTGAGGAGTTTAAAGATCGGCCCAATGGGTTGCTCATACTCTGGCAGCAGATCCGGAAGATCCTGCCCTGCGCGCCTCGCCCAGTTCGTCCGGATTCCCCCTGGCTCCAGCGTGCACACCTTCACCCCGAACGATGCCACCTCGAGCGCCAGGCCGTCGCTGAAGCCGCCTACGGCCCATTTCGCCGCATGGTACGCCGTGTTTCCCGGCATGGCGAGGCGTCCTCCAATCGAGGACACCTGGAAGATGTGCCCACTCTTCTGCTTTCGCATCACTGGAATAGCCGCGCGGCTGGTATACACGACACCGTACAGGCACGTATCGACGACCGCCTGAAAGTCCTCCGCACTCATCTGCTCAAAGGGAGACAACTGCCCATAACCGGCGTTGTTCACCAGCACGTTCAGCCGCCCGAAGGTGTCGACGGCGACCTGGACTGCCGCCTGTGCCTGCGCCTCATCGCGAACTTCCAGCCGCACCGGGCGCACACGGTCGCCATACTGTGCCACCAGCGCATCCAGCTCCTCTGGACGCCTCGCGCCAGCGACTACGCTGTCCCCAGCCGCCAGGGCCGCCTCTGCGATATCGCGCCCCAACCCGTTCCCGCTTCCTGTAATAAGCCAGACCTTAGCCATATGCCAGATCCTCCTGCTCAGGATAGATTCTTAAATGAGCGAGTAGTTGCTCATTTATTTTATCCAGATTCAACATAGATCTTCCAATCATCTTCTGCTCGATCGCATCAGCGAATTGCGCGCCAGAACAACGCAAATCCTCGCACTACCAGCATCTTCCTCTGCCGGGGAGACTTCGCGATCGCATCCATGGTGGCCTCCTGCATGGCAGCCATCAGCGATGCAGCATATCCCGCCGGCAGTCCGTGCAGCGACTCGCGCCTCCCGAGGTCGGCAAACAATCCATCTACTGGGCCGCGCTTGTCCGCCACTCGCTCCCGCGTTTGAGCGGTGACCACATCGGAGATGCTGAGCTGCATCGAGACCTTTCGCTTGAGCGGGTATTCCACCGCCCAGCCTAGAAAGCTCGACCACACATGCCACGCTCGTTGTTCCGCGCTGGCCTTCTGCGGGAAGTCCTGGTTGAGACGGTCGTACGCCTCGACCTTCACATCGACATACAGCTCATTCAGCAGCTCGTCTTTGCTGGCAAAGTAGGTGAACAGCGTCCCCTCGGCCACGGCCGCACGTGCAGCAATCTTCGCAGTGGTGGCCCCAAGCCCCGCTTCAGCAATTTCGGCAACTGCGGCCTCCAGAATCGCTCTGCGTTTTTCCGGACTACGAAGTCGTGCCATAGTTTTGCGTTCTCAGACTGCCTGCGACGGTTTCGTGACAAAGGCTCGCGCGACCAGAGAAGCTCCCAGCGAGACGATCACTCCTTGAAGGATAAGGATGGAGTTGTACATCCATCCCAACGCAGCAAACGAGACAAACACGCCCCACATGTAGATTTCGCCCAACACCGCCCTTCCCCACGCAGGCTTGGCATCGGACGCCGCGATCCTCGAGCGCAGCGATGGCAAGAGCCGGGGGACGGCTGCGCAGTACATCTCATACGGCTCTCCCAGCTTCTGGCGCAGAAACGTCTCTTCGGCTCCAATCAACCGCAGCTGGAAGAAGCCGATGGTGAGAAGCAGGAACAGCGCGCCGCTCGGCATCGTCAGCAGGGCAAGTGCAAACGTATGGAGAAACGTCCCCAGGTACAGGGGATTCCGCACGTGCCGGTAGGGCCCTGCAGCCACCATGCGATGGCCATGCATCGCGGCATCCTTCACAACATCCGAACCCAGATACGCCGCTCCCCACGTGCGCCACACCGCCCCCGCCAGGGCAAAGAAGATTCCGAGGATAAGTACTGCCAGCGTCGCCGTGCTGAAGCCCATCCAGCCCGCCCGCGTCAGTAAAGAGGCCAGCCACTGCCATGTGCGAACCGTATCTAGGTGAAGCCACTTGTTCCACGGCATCACGAAGCCCAGCACGTATAGAACAGTATGGATCAGGAAACGAAACCGAAATTCAAATGCAGTAGCTTTCATCGAGGGTGCAGACGCGCAGAGATCCTTTTGCTCAAAATCGTAGCGGTAACTATGAGCATACTTTGCCTGCAAGCTCCCTGCAGTAATTCTTTCCGAGCAATGATTATGTAACCTGTTCCGTTACATATCATTGCCGGTCGAGCATCTCCAGCAGCGTATCGAAGTCTTCCAGGCCCGAATACTCAATAATCACGCGCCCTTTGCCCTTCTTGTCTTCAATCTTCACCTTCAGCCCCAGCGTCCGTCGCAGCCGGTCCTCTGCCTCTCGAACATTGGGGTCCTCCGCCTGGGCCTGCGTCTTCTGCTTCTTCTCCTTCGCCTCCGGGTTGATCAGACCCTGCACGTAGTTCTCTGTCTGGCGCACGGAAAAGGAAAGTGCCATCACCTTCTGGGCGGCAGCGGCGATGGCCTCGGGTGAATCCAGGGCGAGCAGGGCGCGGGCATGCCCGAAGCTCAGCATGCCGGTCTCAACCTTCTCCTGCACCACCTCGGGTAGGCGCAGCAGGCGCAGGAAGTTTGCGACCGAAGCGCGATCCTTGCCTGTGCGCGTCGCCATCTGCTCCTGCGTCAGTTTGAACTCCATACTCAGTCGCTGGAATGCACGCGCCTGCTCCATCGGATTCAGATCGGTCCGCTGCAGGTTTTCGACGATCGTCATCTCGAGGACCTGTTCGTCGGGAACCTGTTTGACGATTGCCGGAATCGTGGACTTGCCGGCTTTGCGCGATGCGAGCCAACGCCGCTCGCCGGTGATCAGCTGATACCTGTTCGGGTTTTGACCGGGTTCCTGCGTGGCTGCGGGAGGCAGCAGTCGCACCACGATCGGCTGTACGACTCCGGTCGCCATAATCGATTGCGCCAGCTCTTCAAGCTGTGCCTCGTCGAAGTGCTTTCTCGTCTGCCAGGGATTCCGTTCGATATGGTCCAGTGGAATCTCAAGCGGCCGCCCGGCCGGTTGCTCCGGTGGTGCCGCGGCGGCGGAGATCTCTGGAACGGGAACCGGGGCAGCGGCTGGCGCCGGGCGTTTCGGCAGGAGAGACTCCAGCCCTTTGCCCAGGGCGCGACGTTTAGTATCAGGCGTTGCGGTTGGCATAATCTCAGCTTTCTTTCGTCAAAAGAGGTCGTCCGGCTCGCTGACCGGGAAATCCAGTAGCTCAGCCCCGCCAGAAACGCGACTTCTTCTCTGGCTTGTTGAAGGACTTCAGGGAGCTGGCAGCGGCGGCCGCAGCGGCTTTGCGCCGCTTCGCCTCCGGGCTCTCCATGTTGTTGCGGCTCAAAAGCTCCAGAGCCAGTTCGCGATACGTCTCCGCTCCCCGCGACCGGGCATCATAGAGCGCCACCGGCTTTCCGTGGCTGGGAGCCTCTGCCAGGCGAACATTGCGGGGAATCGTCGTCTTCAGCAGCTTGTCGTCGAAGAACGATTTCAGGTTCTCCGTGACCTGCATGGCGAGGTTGGTTCGGTCGTCATACATCGTCAGCAGCACGCCCTCGAGCGAAAGTGCGGGATTGAGGCTTGCGTTCACCCGGTCCATGGTGGACATCAGCTCCGAGATCCCCTCCAGGGCGAAATACTCCGCCTGCATGGGGACCAGCAGACCATCGGCTGCGACCAGCGCATTCAAAGTCAGCAGATCGAGCGCCGGGGGACAGTCCAGAAGAATAAAAGGGAACTGGGAGCGCACTGGCTCGATGGCATCACGAAGCCGATACTCCCTGCGATCCAGGGAGATAAGCTCGATTGTGGCCCCGACAAGGTTTTTGCTGGATGGAACAATCTTGAGATTCTCGATCTCGGTCGGGAGCATGCTTTCGGCGATGGTCGCGTCTTCGAGCAGGAGGTCGTAGGTACTCTTCCTGTGCTCTTCGTTGTCGCCCTGGCGAGTCACGCCGAGGCCTCCCGAGGAGTTTGCCTGCGGATCACAGTCGATCAGCAGCGTTGGAATGCCTTCGAGCGCGAAGGAGGCCGCCAGATTGATTGCAGTGGTCGTCTTGCCCACTCCACCCTTCTGATTGACGATCGCAATGACACGCGAGGTGGTCGAAGCCTTTTTCGGATCCTGAGCGGCCTTCTTGTCGGACTGGGAGGCTGCCTGAGGAGGCGCGGTACTCTCTGCGGGAGAAATCTTGGGAGAAGAATTGAGCGTGTTCATTGCAATAAGAAGAGGTTAGCTAGGAAAGCCTGGAAGGGCAATCCTCCTCCACTTGTGAAGAACTTCGCCAACCTGTGGAGATCGTGTGGAACGCTGTAATCGCGGGGAAAACACAGGGGTTGGCACCCGTGTGATGTGGAAATCTTTGTTCCACGTGGAACGTTCGGTGGCACCGGCGACTCCGAGCGGATCCCTGTGTGTTCCACGTGGAACATTCAGGTTCGCATGGCCCGAAAGGCTTGCCCTCGGTCACTGTGTGGAACAGCGACCTGACTAACTACCTCAAAACCATCAGGCAACGTGGGAACCTCTGTCGCTATCAGGAGGATCTGCTTCTGTGCCAGCTGTGCGGAGGCCACAACAGCGGAGGCCATGTTATCTACAGCCCTGAGGGTCACTGTGTGGAACATTCGCCCCGCTGGCAGGGTCTCCGCCCGGGCAGCCCAGACCTCCGCGTTCCGCAGCTCCAAGGTCCTGACGACCTCGCGCAGGAAGGCAGCTTTCTTGTTCTGGGATTCAGCGAGGGTCACGGCAATGGATGGTTGAAGCAGAGCGATCGGAATCCCGGGAAAACCGGCCCCAGAGCCCAGATCCAGTAGGGTATCCGGCGTTTCATCTCCCAACAAGCCACCTGCGAAGAGACTCTCTCCGAAGTGGCGGCTCACCATCTCTTCAGGTGACCGTACGGCCGTCAGGTTGGTGCGGGTGTTCCAGCGCACCAGGAGATCCAGATAACCTGAAAGCTGTGCCAGCAGCGGAGATGAGAGCGGAAAACAGTAGGGTTCCAGCAGGTCGCGGATCTGGGTTTCCGAAAGAACAGGCATCGCTTGGCCAGTATCGCAGATTGTTCCACGTGGAACACTGCGCCACGCTTATCCGACACGTTCCACGTGGAACACTGAAGGTTTAAGACTACTGACGGTCTATGGAAGCGCTGATGGTGCGGGGCTTCCACGAAGCAGCCTCGGCGATAAACCGCTCAAACAGGGCCTTCGATGCCGGGCTGATGTCGTAGCTCCGCTCAGGATGCCACTGGACCCCAAGCACGAAGTGAGAGTCGGGATTCTGCTGATCCTGTCCTCCCTCAACTGCCTCCACCACACCATCTTCCGAGCTGCGCGCTACCACCCGGAGTCCATCTCCGGGTATTCCTATAGCCTGGTGATGGCTGGAGTTGATTGGAAGCTTGCGAAACCCATTCTCAATGGGAGCCTCAGCCGGGGTCAGAACGCCTCCGATGATGGAATCGGGAACCACGACCGCAGTATGGGCTACGGCAACATTGCGGCCGGCGGAGTGGTTTACCGGGACGGGATTCAGGTCCTGAACCAGGGTCCCGCCACGCCAGACGTTCAGGGACTGCGTTCCGAAGCAGATGGTGAACAGGGGCTTATAGAGGTTGTGAGCGTCCTGGATTAGAAGCTCATCGACGTTCTCCCGGGCGGGATCGGCAGGGTTGCACTCCGGAATGGCTTCATGCCCGAACTTCTGTGGGTTTACGTCTGCCGGTGAACCGGGGAGAAGGACGCCTTGGCAGGTGTTGATCAGGTCCGCGGTCTCGCGGGGGGTCGCGTTTAACGGGATCTGGACCGGTTCACCCCCGGCGCGACTTACGGCCTCGGCGTACTGGCTCCAGGATCGGACGTTGTATTCAGGATCGTGGCTGGTGGGTACGGGAATGGCGATTCGCGGTCTCATGGCTCACGCCTATGATACGGCTTCGAGGCGCCGCTTAGCTCAGTTCAGGGTGGTGCTGGATATAGGTGTCGGTGATGATTCGGAGAAGCTTTTCGGTAACGGCATCCGCATCCCGCGTGGTCAGCCCGACGGTCGAGATGGGATCCCCCACTACGATAGCCAGCGGCCTGGGGTGCAGATGGTACGTATGCATCGGAAGAAGCTCGTAGGTGCCGATCAGGGTGATTGGAATCAGAGGCACCTGGGCTTTGATGGCCATGTAGGCTGCGCCAGCGACGAAGGGCTGGGGAAGGCCATCCCGGGTGCGTCCTCCCTCCGGGAAGATGACCATGGGAAGACCATGCCTGAGAGTCTGGACGCAACGGTTGAGACTTGCGACTGCGTTGCGGGAGCTGGACTGGTCCACCGGAACCTGGCCGGAGCGATTGAGGTACCACCCGATGAAGGGGATCTTCCATAACGACTGCTTTGCCATAATGCGGAACTGGAAGGGCAGCCGGGCGAAGAGGACGGGGGTATCGAAGTAACTCAGATGATTCGACGCATAGACGGCGGTCTGATGGATACGGAGCTTCTCCTCACCGATGAGGGTGACGGGAGAGAGGCTGAGAATGAGCAGCGTACGCGCCCAGAGATGAGCGATGAGATGCTGCTGCCTGCCAGACTTATCCCACAGTCCGCAGATCAACGAGATGCAGCCGAAGAAGGTGGTCGCCACCGCGATGAGAGGAAGCAGCAGGAGGTACGTCAGCCAACGAAAAAAAGCAGGGGCGGGCGGCTTACCGCTGCCTGGTGCAGAAGTGGGTGACGGGGTGAGAGCGACGGTCGGTTCAGCCACAAGCACCCTCCTCGGTTCCGGTTGAGCCGCACAACAGGGAACGAAGTTCCCCAATCATGTAGACAGAACCCGTTGCGACGATCAGCCCGTTGCGAGGCGTAATCGCACGCGCGCGATCGAGAGCCGCGGTCAGACTGGGGCAGGGTTCTGCAGGGATCTCAAGCGCACTGGCTGCCGTGGCTAGATCGCCAAGCGACGCGGCACGTGGGCTGCGGATGGGAGCAAGAAGAATATGGTCGTGCGGTCGATCGGAGGAGGATGCATCGAAGAGCGGCAGAAGAATCTGGCTCATCTCGCGAAGGTCCTTGTCTCGCAGGCAGGAGAAGAGCAGGGTTCGAGGCATCTCGTCGGGAAGCTGGGAGAGCACCGCTCGAAGCGTCCAGGCTCCTGCAGGATTGTGAGCGACGTCCAGCAGCAGCGGAGCGGAATCGGGGATCGGCAGCAGTTCCAAACGGCCTGGCCAGCGAGTATTCCGGATACCTTCTTCTATCTGGGGGTTGGTGATTTTGTAACTCTTGATGTTACGTTTATCTTTATTGTAACCGGTAGGGTTACGTAATTCCTCGGCTGCGGCGATCGCGAGAGCGATGTTTCTCTGCTGATGCTGTCCTATCAAAGGCGAGTCAACCAGCAGGGGGGCAGAGCCAACGGTGACGATGTAGCGATTGCGCGGCAGAGTTACAGAAGAGGACGAGCCAGCATGCGGGGCGGCCGGCGCTGTGCGGCCTTCACCGTGGAGAAGCTTTTCGGCGGTGGGAATATAACCTGCGGCGCTGATGGCGTGCAGCTCCAGAGCAGCTGCGGCCTCGCCGATCGCCTGGTTGGCTTCAGGATGCTGCGGCAGCGTGATCAGGGTTCCGTGAGGGCGCAGGATACCTGCCTTCTCGCGGGTGATCTCAGCGATGGTGTTGCCGAGATAATCCTGATGGTCGAGCGAGATATCGGTAAGGATCGAGATCATCGGATCGACGATATTCGTCGCGTCGAGTCTTCCACCCAGCCCGACCTCAAGGACGGCGAGATCGACGGGATTGGAATCCCCGGCGAAGTAGAGGAAAGCAAGGGCGGTGAGGATCTCGAAGAAGCTGGGATGGTGGGGAAGCTCCCCGGCTGTGACAAGCCGTTCAGCGGTGGAGTCGACCTGAAAGTAGAGCCGCGCGAAGTCCTCGTCGGAGATGGGGCGACCATCGATCCGGATGCGCTCGTTGACTCGCGAGAGGTGCGGCGAGGTGTAGAGCGCCGTCCGGTAGCCCGCGGTCGAGAGGATGCTGGCGAGGGTGGCCGCGGTGGATCCCTTGCCATTGGTTCCGGCGATCAGGACTGAGGGAAAGGCTTGCTGCGGGTCGCCCAGCGCGCGGGCCAGGATGCGCATGTGCTCAAGATCGAACTTACGGCGCGTGCCGGCGGGCACGGAGGGATCGGGAGCAAGCTCAAGACCACGAGCGTACAGGTGATCGACGGCTGCAGCATAGGACATGAGGGTATTTTAGGCGGTGGACGGCCACGCAACCAGCCTGCCTAAAGATTGCGGGAGACACTTTTGAGATATTCCGGAGCCGGGGGAGTTGTCCGCTGTGCGATTTAGCGGGAGGACAACGGGCAGCGAATCAATGAAAGATGATCTTCGCTGCCCAAGGCGGTAACTATCAGATGGGAAGGGCGCAGTTTTGTGCGGGGTTCTTGCGGCTTTAGAGCATCGCTCCACCGAGCAGAGCGGCGGCGGAGAACTGGGGAAGACCGGACCAGCTTGGAATGTTGAAGTCCGCATCCGGGTGAGAGATAAATCCGGGGGCTTCGTGATGCTCCCGAAGCGCCTGGCGGATCTCGGGGAGTGTGGCGAGCTGCTGTATCTTCGACGACCGCTCCCAGTAGAGGAGAAAGCCTTTGTTGCAGACAGGGCAGCTGACGTCGGGGGATTTATCGGAGGGTTTGCATAGGACCTGCATGTGGATTCCTTTTTGTTGGAGATGCGCTGCGATGGCTGAAGGAAAGATCCTCTTCGCCAAGAGAGACCAATGAAAGAATTCCCTGAAGCGGTCTTACGTGTCAGCGATGTGCGTGTGTTTCTATTGTACTTCCCCTCAGGATCAGTCAGGGACCTAATCCCGTCTTTAGAGAGATGCACATAGCCAGCCAGAAGTTGGTGCAAGACAAGCAAAGGAAATATGCTTAGAGATAACGTTTATGAGTGAACAGAGTATTAAGGTCCAGCTTCCGGATGGCTCAGTGCGCGAAGTTGCGCGCGGAACCACACCGTATGACATTGCAATGAGCATTTCGCCGCGACTGGCGGCAGCGGTTGTGGTGGCGAGGATTCGACCACTTGCTGTCCCGGCGCCAGCGGGCGAGACGGCAGCGGAGGAAGCCGCGGAGGCGCAGACGGAAGCGGGCATGTACAGCTCCTCCGCAGATACGGGCGAGCGACTGGTAGATCTTTCGGCTCCGCTTACAGAAGATGTCGCTCTTGAGCTGCTGAAGGAGAGTGACGAGGCAGCACTGAAAGTTGTGCGACATTCGGCCGCGCACGTGATGGCGACGGCGATCCTGGAGCTCTTTCCGGAGACGAAGCTCGGGCATGGACCGGCGACGGACTCGGGCTTCTTCTACGACGTATATCGCGAGACTCCGTTCTCGGAGGCCGATCTGGCAGCTATCGAAGCTCGTATGGCCGAGGTGGTGTCGCGGGACGAGAGATTTGTGCGCGAGCAGGAGTCGCGGGAGAAGGGCCTGGAAGACTACAAGGCGCATGGGGACTTTATGAAGGTGCACTTCATCGAGCGCTTTACCAAACCCGGCGATGAGATCTCGCTCTACAAGAATGGCAACTTTACGGACTTCTGCCGCGGGCCGCATGTGCCTTCTACCGGTCGTGTGAAAGCGTTCAAGGTGACCTCAGTAGCGGGCGCTTACTGGCTGGGAGATGAGAAGAACCAGCAGCTGCAGCGTGTCTACGGAACGGCTTTCTTCAATTCCAAGGATCTCGATGCGCACTTCAAGCGGCTTGAAGAGATCAAGGCGCGCGATCACCGCGTACTGGGCAAGCAGCTCGATCTGTTCAGCATCCAGGAGGTCGCAGGCGCGGGCCTGATCTTCTGGCATCCGAAGGGTGGCTTGATCCGCAAGACGATGGAAGACTGGATGCGCGACGAGTGCATCCGGCGCGGCTACGACATGGTGTTTACCCCGCACATCATGCGGCGCGAGCTGTGGAAGATCTCGGGCCACGAGGGCTTCTACGGGCAGAATATGTATCCTCCGATGGAGCTGGACGACGCGGAGTACCGGCTGAAGCCGATGAACTGTCCCGGACACATCCTGATCTACAAGAACTCGCCGAAGAGCTATCGCGACCTGCCGCAACGCTATGCGGAGCTGGGAAATGTGTATCGCTACGAGCGGAGCGGGACTATGCATGGACTCCTGCGAGTCCGTGGGTTTACTCAAGACGACGCCCACATCTTCTGCACGCCGGAGCAGATCGAGGGCGAGATTGCGGCCTGCGTGGAGTTTGCCGACGAGGTGCTGAAGGCCTTCGGATTCGCGGAGTTCAAGGTAGAGCTTTCGACCTGGGATCCGAAGGATCAGAAGAGTTATGTCGGCTCGCCTGAGCACTGGGAGATGGCGGTTGGCTCGCTCAAGAAGGTTCTGGACGAGAAGGGCATTGCGTACCGCGAGATTCCGGGAGAGGCAGCGTTCTACGGTCCGAAAATCGATATCAAGCTGGTAGACGTGCTGGGCCGCCTGTGGCAGCTCTCGACGGTGCAGTTCGACTTCAACCTGCCGCAGCGCTTTGAGCTCGAGTACACAGGCGAGGATGGCGAGAAGCACAGGCCGGTGATGGTGCATCGTGCCTTGTTCGGAAGCGTGGAGCGATTCTTCGGCGTGCTGATAGAGCACTACGCCGGCGCGTTCCCCATGTGGCTGGCTCCGGTGCAGGTGGGAATCGTTCCGATCAGCGAGAAACATGTGGAGTACGCGCAGAAGGTGAAGCGCGAACTCGAGGCAGCCGGACTGCGGGTGGAACTGGACCAGCGCAACGAGAAGATGAACGCGAAGATTCGCGAGTTCACGCTGCACAAGGTTCCGTTTGTGCTGGTGATGGGCGACAAGGAAGCGGCAGCGGATGCAGTCAGCGTGCGTACGCGGGGCAAGGGCGACGAAGGAAGTGTGCCTCTGGCAGCCTTCATCGAACGCGCAAAAGAGCTGGTTCTTACCAGGACAACGGCGCTGTCCTAAGGCGATACAAGGAACAAGATGAGAGTCAGAGGAGGCTGCAAATCTTTGCAGCCTCCCCTGACTTTTGCGCGTAAAGGCTCAGGCTCCGAAATTTACCGGGTGCACGTACCTCATTGTTAGTAAAGGGACATCGGCGATAGGCGACGCGAAGTTCCGGAAGAGACTGGCTTCCCAAATCACGCTCCATGCATCCAACTACTAGACCGAGGTCAGGCCCTGCTTGCTTCAGCCCCGATAAGAAAGCGACGGATGGTTCTCCCTTATGATTACGATTCGATTAACGACATGGGTGAATGCACCCGTGGAACGTTGTTTCCTTCTAGCGACGAGCAGAAGATTCTCCCCGGTAATTCGCAATGATGTGACCCCGCAGGATCCGCAGCGAAAAGAGTTTCTGCAGTGCGGAGACTTAATTGAGTGGAAGCTTGGCGGAAGCGAGCACGCGAGTCGCATCGATGTGATCCGACCGTACAGCTACTTCCGTGAGGTCATGACCGCGGGAATGTTTCGCCACTTCGAGCATGATCACCACTTCGCACCCATGGATGACGGCACGCGCATGCGGGATGAGATTCGCTTCTCAATGCGCATGGGCCCGATGGGCAAGGTATTCGGCACGACCGTCTTGCGGGCAATGCTGATGCGGATGCTGATCACGAAGAATACAGACCTGAAGCACGTTGCAGAGTCCAGTGAGTGGAAGAGTCTGATCGAAACCGATGTGCTTCCAAGTGACACGGTTATCATTCCTGAGACTTCCAGCCGTGTGCCAAATATGCAGCGTTTTGCCTAAGGCTGAAGGAAATAATTTGTCCTCCTGAGCTCGAGAGAGGAAAATTAGTTTCCTTTTGATGCAAATTGCATACCAATTTGCACCGAAATCGCTGCATCTCTCTTTGGTGGTGCAATTGCATAACTCGTGGGTAGATAGTGACTTCACAGGTGGCCTAAGAGCCCCTGGGCCCCGGGTTAACGCTGATGCCTCGTATAACTTTTGCTTTGGTTCTTGTCTTGGTCTTTGCGTCTGCTGCCACAGGAGTCCCAGTCCATGCCTCGACGGAATGCGAGCGCTGGGTCACCGAGTATCGTGACCAGCTTGCTCACTCGGACCTGATGAAACGCGCGAACGCGGCGCGCCATCGTCTCCACCATTATGTTCACCGGCAGATTGCGACTCTGAATCATTCCAAACCGCACCCGCGCGCGCGTGTGCTTCCGGCGCGGCTGCAAAGGCCGAAGATGACTCGGGAAGAGATGCTGCGAGAGCTGGAGTTCGCCTGTGGCGAGCTTCCCGTCGACCCGGTGGAACTGAACCAGCCGATCGCCTTTGTGCCCGCCCCTGACCTTCTGACCGGACTGGCGCCCGAGGACGACTCTACTTCTGGCCCCCTGATGCCGCAGAATGGGCCGCAGGGCCTGTTGGCGTCGAGCAACAACCCAGGCGGTGGCTGGTTTCCCGGAACAGGTGGTGGAGGCGGAGGCTGGGGTGGTGGTGGAGGCGGCGGGTACAACCCACCCACCGGGGGCAACGGTGGGAATAATCCCGGTCCGCCGACCCTTCCTCCTGGACCTCCGACAGCAGTCACTCCGGAGCCCGGCAGCCTTCTACTTGTAGCTACCGGAATAATCGGAGTAGCCGGTGCACTGCGCCGACGTCTGCGTCTGGAAGTCTGAACGAGAGCAGTCGCCGGTCGCTGAGCGAATCACAAACGAACGTGCAGCGCGCTCTGTGGTCGAACGTCGGGTCTAGCGGCGGCGGAAGCGCTGGCGGATGGCCTGGGCACGATCATCGCTGGTCGGCTCCGGAGCCGGCTTTTCGCCCTCAGGATAGAGAACGACAAAGCGGCGCCCGCCCTCTCCTGAGGAGGCCGTATGGAGTCCTGAGGATGCAAGTGCGAGATGGAGCAGACGGCGCTCCCTCGAGCTCATCGGGGAGAAGCTGTAGGGTTGGCCGGTGCGGCGTACGCGCTCAATCGCTACTTCGGCCGCCATCTGCAGTTCCTGTTGCCGAAGAGCCTTGAAGTTTTCGGCGTCAAAGGAGATCCGGTCATGCTCTTCATGCTCAAACCGCAGCATCTTGGCAGTCACGTGCTCGAGAGACAGGAGAAGCTCGCCATTACGAGCAAGGAGCAAGGAAACGTCCGGCCCTGAGAACTCAACCTCAATCTCTGGAGAGGAGCCATCGGCCCTTACGGCTGGTGTTTCGAGGATGTTGAACTTCAGATCCAGACGGCCCGGTGAGGTGAGTGTCTGGAGGAAGTCAGCGACCTTCTTCTTTTTCGCTTGCAAATCTTCCATGGGGACCTTATCAGTATACGGAATTAACGAGCAAGTCGTTCTGTAAGCCTCTGATCGCGAAGGGAGACTGATCTTTAGCACCGCCGGCAGGACACGAGACCGACAAACGTTAGTCTTTGGGCAAAAGAGAAAGGAGGCCCGCAATGGGCCTCCTCACTTACCTCATGGTGGATGGCTAGCGTTTTCCCTGGAGGGTTGCGGGGGCACCGGCCTTGCGGCGGGCTCGTTTGGCGGCGATCTCGCGCATCTCGCGACCGAGGGAGGTACGGTTCATCACCCACTGCTGCGCAATGCCGAAGAAGTTACCGACCGCCCAGTAGAGGCCCAGACCCGATGCATAGGTGAGGACGAAGTAACCGGTCACCAGGGGCATCATAAAGGCCATCATCTTCTGCTGCTGCGGATCGACACCCGGAGACGGCGTGTAGTACTGCATCAGGAACTGGCTGATGACCATTACGACGGGCAGGATGTAGTGCGGGTCCGGAGCGGTGAGATCGGGCAGCCAGAGCCAGTGAGCGTGGCGCAGCTCGATGACCTTAGGAAGCATGGAGTAGAAGGCAAACAGGAGCGGAAGCTGAACCAGGGTCGGGATGCAGCCGCCGAACATGTTCACTCCATTGTCCTTCTGGAGCTTCATGATCTCGACGTTCATCTCGTTGCGCTTGGGATCGTTGATCTTGTACTTCTTGTATCTCTCCTTGATGGCGTCCATCTGCGGCTGAATTCGCTGCATCTTGAGGCCGGACTGCATCGTCTTGACACGCAGCGGGAGCAGGAGGACGTTGATCGCCAGCGTCAGGAGGATGATGGCCCATCCCCAGTTGGAGACGACGTGAAGGTGAATGAACTGCAGCGCCAGGAAGAGGTACTTGCCGATCGGTCCCCAGAAGCCAAATTCAAGTAGCGGAGAGAGAGATATCTTGTTTCCGTTGCTCGAAGTCGCGTAGACATTTCTGAGCACGTTGATCGCTTTGGGCCCTACGTAGAGGCGCGTCTGTGTATGGCCGCTGGTATCGCCCATCGCCGCCCCCAGGATGGAGACGTTGATGGCTTTAGCGGATGGCGAGGTGGATCCGAAGCCGCTGCGATGGATGGTCTTGGCGACATCGAGCTCGTTATGGAGAGTGGCGAGGGTGGCAGTGCCAGGGGAATCGGGCAGGAAGATTGCGGCGAAGTAGGTATCGCTGACACCGGCCCAGTCAAAAGGCCCGTTCATGGTGTCACCGCCAGAGACCTTCTTGGCGGCGATGTGCTCGTCCTTAGCGTCGCGAGAGTAGTCGATCTGGGCTCCGGCGTATGCCAGGGCGTTGTTCTGATCGCCAAAGCCTCCCGGCCAGGAGATCAGCGCCCGCACGGGAGAGCCGTTACGCAGAACCTGAACGTCTGCATGCAGTACGTAGGTCTCGTCGAACGAGAAGGTCTTTGTGACCTCAAGACGGCCGCCGGAGTATTTGAAGGTGAGGGTTCCCGGCGCGGTTAGAGTTCCGGTGGAGGAAGGCACGTATAGGGCCTGAACCAGAGCCGCATTGACCCCCGTGTCATAGGTATGGAGCGACAGCGGATAGCCGAACTTATCGGCAGCCTGGGTATGAACGAGGTTGAGCGGATGACCGTCGGAGTCCTTGTACTGCTTGAGGATCCAGCTCTTGACCTGTGCTCCGCGATTGGTGAATTCAATGCGGTAGAGTTCGTTTTCGACAACTGTCGTGGACTCGCCGGTGGCCTGCACTGCTGCCGCGGAGGTTGCGGCGGTGGCGGTCGAAGGAGCCGGAGGACCAGATGGAACCGGAGCAGATGGGGAAGAGGCCTCCGGCGCAGGCTGCGTGGCTGCCGGCGCGTGGGGCGAAACGGTCTTCGGGTTGGTCTTCTGGCGGTAGTAACTAAGGCCAAAGAAGACAGCAATCATGAAGAACATGACTACGAAGAGGGAACGGCTGTCCTGCCCGCCACCACCCTGCTGATTAGGGTTCTTAAACTCTGCCAAGAGACATTCCTGTTCTGTAATACGAGTCGGCTTGCGTCCAGGTTGCGTGGAATCGCACAGGGAACGCATCTTCTATGGTAAATCGTCCGGGAGAACGGCGGATTTCTGAGGTCCGATCCATCCATTTGTCTGTATGAAAATCCAGCAATCTCCGTGCGGCGACAAAGAAACACTCAGGATTCGGCGAGCAAGCAGACGGGACCCTCTGAGCGAAACTGAAGCTCGTTCACCACGAAGAGGCTATGGTTCGCAGCAGGAGAGGACAGACAGCTTCTCCTCACAAGCTGCCTGTCCTTCGATGTGAGCCTATGGAATGCCCGGCCAGGCTGGAGAGAGCTCAGCGGCCGACCGGGCCAGATACTCTACTTCACAATCAGGGTTAGATTGACGGTGTGATCGAAGCCGACTATAGAATCTGTCCCCGTAATTGCGAGGTTGTAGGTGTTTCCGGATCCTGAACTGGAGGTGCCAGAGTCTTTCGAGGAGGAGCAGCCGGAGAGAGAAAGCATGCTGCAGGCCAGAAGCACGGTAAAGAGGCTGAGCCGTTGCCACGAAGCAAGCCGTTTCGAGTACTTTCGCCTGATCCCAAGCAGAAGGAATGCTGCGCCGACTGGGCCGTAGGTCAGCATAGGACCGGCATTCGGATTGGATTGGTTGACCGTGATTGAGAACTGCACCGTCTTCGGCTGTCCGGGAGCAACGTAGATCTGCGAAGCTGGGCAAGCTGGCTGGCAAGTGAACATCACGTAACCGGAATAATTTCTCAGCGATGTCACGCTGATGTTGTACGTTGCCGTCTCGCCCGCTTTGACGGTCCTCGAAGAAGGGTCTGCGGTGATGGAGAAGTCGGGCCCATCGACGACGGTGAAGTTGTAAACAGGGGAGATCGCCGGCTCATTCGCAGCGTCGCCGGGATAGCTGGCGGTCAGGGAGTAGCTTCCGGGAGCAGGGAATCTGTAGTCCAGGTGTGCCTGGTCGAACGAGACAGCCGAGGCTCCCAGTATGGTGTCGCCCGAGCTGAATGTTACCAGGTTCGTCGGACTGTAGTCGTTGGAAAGGAAGGCTCGGAAGGTGGCCGTACGTCCGGTGTAGAAGACCGTCGAGGGAGCGAGGTCGACCAATATCGCAGGCTTCTTCTTCTCAACTTGCAGAGTGATGGGTGTCGAGACCGAAGGGGCATTGAGGTCGTCTCCGGAGTAGCTTGCGCTGATCGTGTAAGCTCCGACTCCGGGGAATGAGTACGGGAGAGAGATGTTGTTCTGAGGGGTCAAAGCGACTGTGCCGAGAACGCCTCCGTTCGCTGTTTTGAAGGTCATCGAGCCTGATGGCAGGTGTCCGGTCAGTTGAGCGTAGAGGCTTACAGTCTGTGACGGAGCGGGCTTCATTTCACTCGCGCTGAGATGCAGCTGGGTGGAAAGAAGGAGAGGCGGACCCGGCGTAGGATTGTTCTGATTCAGCAGCGAGACTACAGCACCACCTTCTGCGACGAGATAGTCGGGCCGGTCAGTGTGCCCGGTCGCCTGATTGTTCAGGCGTGCGAACCCCGCTGTGACCGGAGTCTTCGTCCCCGTTGTATAGGGGTTGGGATCAACCGTAAAGTTGCCGGTCCCATCGCCGTAGACGATCGTGAAACCTCCCAAGTCGGTCATGTGCTGTATGACGAGATCGGCGTTGCCGTCGCCGTCAAGGTCTCCGATGGAAGCGGAGATCAGAGTCGCGCCTGCGGGGGTAGCGATGGTGGCGAATGGCGAGAGTTGGAAGGAGCCATCGCCGTTGCCGGAGTAGATGGCATTGTCGATCACCACATCGGGGATGTGATCGCCGTTGAGATCGCCCAAGGCCAGTGGTGTGCCGCTGACCGGTAGAGGAATGACGGACGGCGTCGTTGTACCGTTATTCCTATAAGCAGCGTCCCAGACGAGATCAAGTTTCCCGTCGTTATCGAGATCTGCCACCAGAGGCTTTGCAGAGGAGACTGACGAGCTGAAAGGGCCTGCAGGTGGCACAAAGGTTCCGTCACCATTGCCGCGTACGAGGAGAAGCCTGTTTACATTGGGAAGCACGGAGTTGTCGAGATCGGAGACGACGATATCCAAGCGGCCATCGTGGTCAAAGTCTCCAGCAACGGCACCGGTCGCATTTCCTCTCACGTCGAGGAAGAATTCGGCGAAGGGTCCCGATAACTTGCCGTCTGCGCTGCCCTTCGTCCAGCGCAGATGAAGCCTCTGCCCTACTAGGTCTGTGCTTTGGTAGATCTGTGCCAAATCGGCCACACCGTCGGCGTCGAAGTCGGCGAGAAGGGGAACCGAAGATAGGCCGTAAAGACTGCTTGAAAGATTGACGAAGCTCCCGTTCCCAAGACCAATTACCTCAAAGTTCGCCTTCCGTATCGGATCTAAAGCGACAAAGTCGGTAAGACCATCTCCGTTGATATCGCCCGTCGAGATCTGATCGGCGGTGGCGAAGGCGGGGATACCGTCAAAAGTTCCTGTTCCATCTCCATGCAGGGTGTAGAACCCACGCGGCGTAGCGAAGATAAGATCCGTCCCCGCAGTTCCCTTGCGGGCGACGTAAAAGGTACCCGGGGTGGCGTAGGATCTGCCTACCTTGAGGCTTCCGGTCCCGTCGTTTAGAAGTATGGTGGTGACATCTCCGGTGAGGACCACGTCCGGATGTCCATCCCCATTCACATCGACAGCCTGAGTCCTCACCATACCTGGAACCACACTAAAGATCATGAACTGGTTTGCTTTACCGGGAAAGGTTGTGATGACACTGTCGATCACGGGAGCCAGATTTGCCACAGCCCTTGCAGCGTCGATATGCCCATCGCCGTCGAAGTCGGCCAGGGCAAAATTTGATCCAACGTAGTCTGCGGTGGCACCTGAAATTTGCAGTGTGCCATCTCCTTTACCGTAAAAGACCATAGCCGAAAGCCCTGCGGAAACAGCTTCGTTTCCCCCCGCGACGATATCCGGCTTTCCGTCGTTGTTCCAATCACAGACTCCGAGTTGATTGCCACCCGAGATAAAAGTGTGCTGTCCCGAACCCCCGGTATAGATTCTTGGCGTCGCAAACGAAAGCGAAGCGCCGGACGCATTGTTGAGCAGGACGGCCAGGACAGATGTTGAGCTGCCGGTGTTGGTCGCGACGGCGAGGTCGGGATAACCGTCAGCATTGAGGTCGACAGCCACAGCTTCTACGGGACTGGTCGCGGCATAGGTGCTTGCGGCCTGGAAGGTTCCGTCTCCATTGCCGGCGAGTACAGCCACCGCGTTCTCGTTGCATGTGACAACCGCGTCAAGCTTATCGTCCTTGTTCAGATCGGCCAGCAGCATAGAGTTGGCGGTACACGAAACCGAGCCTGCGGCAATTGGGCTGAGGTTTGTACCTGAGGCGGAGCGGGGAGCCGATGTAAGGACAGTAGAGCCGGCGGGAGAAGAAGCCGCGGCATAGAGCGTGTCCGTGACTCCGTCGCCATTCAGATCGCCTTCTGCCATGGTAAGAGGGGCATTGACTGCATACGCGTCGAAGCGCATTACGGGGAATGCAGGTGTTCTCTGGCCGAGAGCGGCAGACATTGGAAAGCAGAGAGATGCGTAGGCGCATAGGCGCAGGGCACTGCGGCAGAAAGCCATCAAGGGAGTTCCTAAAGACTGCAGAGATTGTTATTTGAGCAAAGCATAGAGGAGCCGCCATTTACAGGCAATGGCGAATTCTGGTCAGCGATCCGGTACGGGATCCAGACCACCTTTGGAGAACGGATGGCAGCGGGCGAGACGGCGCAGGGTGAGCCAGGAGCCTTTCACCGGACCGAAACGGGTCAGCGCGATGTAGGCGTACTCCGAGCAGGTGGGCAGGTAGAGGCACTGGGAAGGACTGAGGGTGTGAAGCGCAGGCGAGAGCAGTGACTTGTAGGCGCGGAAGAGGACGCGGGCTACGGCACTGGGTTCGGGTTGGGGGATGGCGCCGCTCACTTGCTGAATTGTATGCGGAGGAGTCGCCAGCTTAGGTGCGACTCCATCTGGGCAAGGCCGCATCCCGGCTTACCTGAGATCGGACGGAGGAGCAGCGACAGCCGGCCACGAAGAGGCTGCCTTCTGGATAGCGCGGAATACATTGGCGACCTCGCGATCGAGCGTGGCGAATTCGAGCTGCAGCACACTGCGGCGGGGATGAAGCACCACGTCCACAGGCGTCTGAAGCAGCGAGATATTGCGTCGCACAACCTCGCGCATGCGGCGCTTGATGCGGTTTCGATCGACCGCCTTTCCCATCACTTTGCCCACGGTCAGACCGACGCGCGGCACTGCGTCCACTCCACTCTGCGGATTGGGCGGAGCGAAGAAGTAGCTCATCTGCCGCGAGAACTGCTTGCGACTCGTCTGATAGACGCGCTGATAATCGGCGTGTTTGCGGAGGCGGAAGGTTAGCGGCATGGGTTTGAGCTTCGCGGCGAACCGCCAGGTCCAGTTTATCGCGCTGGCGTTCGTTGCAGTGCGGTATAGCGCCGCGTTAGATCAAGCATCCAGACTGGTACGGCTCAATTTTCGGGAGAATTTACACTCGACAGGTGACGCGATATTCCCAGAAGCTCGAGATCTATTCAACGGAATCTTATGGCTAAGCGCAGCGCAGGGCTCCTGATGTATCGGAACGGAAGCGAAGGTCTGGAGATCTTCCTCGTCCATCCCGGTGGCCCGTTCTGGGCAAAGAAAGATCTAGGAGCATGGACGCTGCCGAAGGGTGAATACGAAGATAATGAACCACCGCTTTCGGCTGCAGTTCGGGAGTTTACCGAAGAGACGGGATTTGCGGCACCCTCTCCCGAAGAGTCTGTATGGATCGATCTCGGCACCATTAAGCAGGCGGGCGGAAAGATCGTCAGCGCCTGGGCATTTGAAGGAGATTGCGACCCAGCCGAGCTGGTGAGCAATCATTGCACGATCGAGTGGCCGCCCCGAAGCGGACGTCGACTGGAGATTCCCGAGGCGGACCGAGGCCAGTGGTTCTCGCTTCCGCAAGCGCGCACGCACATCCTGCAAGGGCAGATTCCATTCCTGGACAGGCTTGAGGAGAAGGCTTGACCTCAGACATGAGTGGTTCTGAGCAAGAGAAAAGCTCACGCAATGACGTGAGCTTTCCCGGATGCATAGAAACTTCTTATGTAACTGTGTTCGAGACAGGCTATGCTGCGGTAGCGTCGCGCATCGCCTTCACTTTGTCGTGCGATGTCAGAATGTGACCTTGCTGCTTGCGCAGGATCGAGACAACGGGTGCAGGCACATCGTCCTTCCGCAATACTTCCTCATACGCCTTCTTCGCAGCGTCCTCGCCTTGCTCAGCAGTCTCAAGCAGCGTGTGATCGCTGCCACCCATCTTTGCCTTCAGGTCGCCCCAAACGCGGTGAATCGTTCCAGAGGCGGTGCCTCCCTCAGAGATGTTTTCGCCTGTCGCAGAGCTCAAAGCGGATTCCAGCTCCGAGGCAAATCTTCCACGAGTCGCAGACTCTTCCATGAAGTAGGACTTTGCCGTGGGATCTTTCAACTCCTCTCCCAGCGAGCGGAAACCCCTCTCGCCATCGTGGAGCACTTCAATCACTGTACGGACTGCGCTATTTTCAAAAGCCATATCTCACCTCACTCTGCTAAATAAGATGGAAGGCGAACAGCATGGGTTGCGCGGACGAAAGGTTGTCTGGAAGCTCATTGAACCTGCATAAACATTGAAGTTACGCGTACTTCCGTGATCGTGCATGTTGAAGCCCGGGAGGAACCGGGCTTCAACGCATTTCGATCAGCGTATCAACGGGTTGCGCGTTTGGATGGGCTCTTTGCGCTCTTCTTCTGTGGTTTGCGTGCGGGAGCCTCCTCCTCCTCTTCTTCTTCGCCATCCTCTTCGTCCTCTTCGCCTTCCGACTGTGCTTCTTCCAGCAGCGGTTGAGTCTGATCCAGCACTTTGCGAGCGGCTTCCTCTTCTTCGTTGAGGTTCTCCGTTAGCAGCTCGACAATCTCATCCTGGCCCAGAGTCTGAGCAATTGCGATCGCAGCGGTATAGCCGGCAATCTCATAATGCTCCACCCTCAGTGCCGCGCCCGCGATACAGACGTCCTTTGTCGCACCTTCTTCGTCGTTCTCCAGCTGCTCTTTGCCTTCTTCCACCAGGCCTTCCATGGCCTTGCAGAGCTTGCCCGAGGGTCGTTTGCCCAGCAGCTCGAAGATCTGCTTCAGCCGCTCAACCTGTCCCCTGGTTTCCTCGAGGTGCGAAGTAATCAGCTCCTTCAACTCCGGGCTCGATGCTCCTTTGGCCATCTTAGGAAGCGCCTTCACCAGCTGTTCTCAGCGTTGTAGAGATCCTTCAGTTCATCGACCAGAACGTTCTCAAGACTCATTGTCATCTCCTGGATGCATATCCGTTTCGGCTTCTCCTTTCGTACGTGGAGGTGAATCGTAGGAAGCGGAATCCTGGGATGTGGTTGGCCGTCATACAGCTCTACGCGTGAATTATGCTCTACACGGCAATGACCCGGCGCTGGGCCGGGTCATTGGGTTACTTCTCGCTAAGGCGATCTCAAATTCTCATGGGCATGAGAATGTACCGATATTTGACGTCCTCGTTCCCATCTTCAGGTCGCATCTGTCCTGCGGACTGGGCGTCTTTGAACTCGAGGCGTACTTCGCCGGAGTTGCCAATGGCCTTCAGGAAGTCGAGCAGGTACTGGCTGTTGAAGCCAACCACCAGGGCGTCGTAGCTGTAGGGTGTCTCGATTGAATCTTCCGACTCTCCGGCGTCCGTTGAGGAAGAAGAGAGCTTCAGCTCGTTCTGCTCCAGGCGGATTTTGATTGCTCCCGATCGCTCATCGGCAAACTGCGCTACGCGCTGGATGGAGCCCATCAGGTCTTCGGAACGCACGATGACGAACTTGTTGTTGTCCCGAGGCAACACAGCCTCGTAGTTGGGGAACTGCCCGGTCAGCTTACGGCTGGTCAACACCCGGCCGCCGACACGGAAGAACAGCGTCTGCTCGTCGTCCGCAAATTCGATGGATTCGGAATCGGTATTTGAGAGGAGACCTGCAAGCTCACCCAAAGCCTTACGGGGAATCAATGTCTTCTTCTCGCCCTGTACACCCTCAAGCTGCTCGTTGAGCTTCTCGATGTGCGCCAGGCGGTGCCCGTCAGTCGCGACCATCGCCATGGACTCGGCCTTCAGGACCAGCAGGGCGCCGTTGAGCGTATAGCGCGACTCCTCGTTCGAGATGGCGAAGATGGTCTTCGAGATCATGTTCTTGAGAGCGGCCACGGGAATCCTGACCGCGCCTGCAGCGGGAAACTCCGGAACCTGGGGGAAGTTGGCACGCGCCATGCCAACCATCTTCGTATTCGAGCGGCCGGCGCGGATCTGGACCCAGTGGTTGTCCATCAGCTTGATGGAGATGTCGCCTTCCGGGAGCAGCTTGATGTAGTCATACAACTTGCGCGCGGGAATGGTGCAGGCTCCTGCCTTCTTCACCCGGGCGGAGCAACTCGTCTTCATGCTCTGGTCCAGGTCGGTCGCGGTGATCGTCAGCCGGTCGCCAGCTTCGTCCTGCGTCGCCTCGAAGAGGAAGTTCGAAAGGATGGGGATCGTGGTCTTGCGTTCAACGACTGATTGAGCGGCGGTCAGCTCACGCAGAAGCTCCGCACGGGAGACGGTGATCTCGAGGTTGCCAGTCGGGGCAGCATTGGTTGTCATCTCGGAATCCTGGGTGGCAGTGGTCACAGTGTTCTCTCCCGTCGCTGGCTCGGCCCGCGTTTTGACTGATTAAGTTGGCTGCTGGCCAAACTGTACACCGAATTGGTCGGGCAGCGCATGCGAAACCAGCGCCAACTTTCCCGTTCGTTCGCGACAGCTTGATTCTAGGGGCGGGAGGCTCCGAAAGCGACATCTTTCAGCTGTGAAAAACTGCCGTGTTATGTGGGCAAAGAGCCCGCCAGGCCAGACAGAGGTGGGAGCGACAAGACTGCAGGGCGCGAGGGATTACTTCTAAGAAAAGAACTGTCAAAGGAGATAAAACCCTAGTAGCCTCCGTCGTTTGCCGTTGAAAAGTGGATAACGGTCATATCTGCATACTTTTCTGTAATTTACATCCTTGTCTGGTTTTAGAAAACCGGTCCCTGAAAGTTGCAAGATGGGGAAGACGAGGTGGAAGGCTCGGATTGGATCCTCATTTATCCCTGTTCTTCACAGGCGATGGCTCACAAGCTTTGAGAAGACCGTCTGGATTTGGTGACAATCTCAAGAATAACGAGCAGAATCAGTGGCTTGCAGCGGACCACTTTTTCACATCCAGACGGCCGGCCGGAGGATAATCGGTCTCTAATGAAAATTGGCTGTTTTGGTTGTGCAGCGAGGCCGGGCTTCCTTTCAGGAGAACATCTGTGAATCTCCCGGCTGTCGGTCTGTGGCATTCGGCAGATGCCACCCCAACGGGATCGTCCGGCTCGGGCACTTTGCCCACACAACGCGTTCGTTTTGCACAGCCGAAAGAGATGACTTCCCGAGGCCCCCTTGGGTCTGGAGTGGTTCAGCGTGCTTTGATCCCCTGCGAAAAGGGAGTCCGCTAGATAGTCTGGCGCCGGCGCGCATCGCATCAACAGCATCCAGTTGCTCAGAAGCGGCGGCCGGTACTACATCGTGGAGGTCATGTGGGATAGTGAAACGCCTGCCTCGCCATTCTTCCCGAATATCTGCCGAAGCAATGAGCTGTTCCTGAGCTCAGCTCTTCGGAGCCGTGTCTCAGTTTGCCTGCCGGTTCGCTGGCGCGCGGCAGACAAAGCTACCCGCATCTGTGTTGGGGCCCTTCCCGGTATAGGTTGCCGTCTGCGGATACGGGCACAACGGGCGGGTGCGATCGACGACCCCGCGGGTGATATGTGAGGCGACGATCTGGTTCGGCGCAATTCCCTCCTCAACCCAGCGCTCTATGGCGGATACAGCGTCGAAGCTGTCCGTGCCCGGACCTCCGCCGCAGTGCTGCATCCCCGGAACCAGGAACAGGCGGGCAAAGTCGCTCGTCTTGGGGCCTGTGGCCTGCTGCATGGCGTTGTAGTAGTGGATGGTGTTGAGGGGAGAGATATCCGGGTCGCTCCAACCGTGGTACAGAATTAACTTGGAGCCGTGCCGCTCGAAAGGGCGCAGGTTCGCCTCAACCGCATCCAGCGCCGGAGCTAACCTTTCCAACGCCTGCTTGTCGCGATCGTAGTCAAAGGTGAGAGCGTTGTAGTTAGGATCGCCCATCACCATATAGCGAAAGAAGCTGTCGGCGGCTCTCCAGTGTGTAGCGCGGAAGGGCGCCGAACCTGTTACCCAGCTCTGCCATCCACCCGCGCCTGCCTCACCTCCGGGAACCAGACCGGGAAAGATCTGTCTGCCCTCCTCATCCCGGGAGCCTGCCCAGATGTCCTTCACGGCCTTCACCTGTTTGGGAGTGAAGCATGTTCCCGGATCCTGTCCTTCCTTGCATGCCAATACAGCCGGATCGAAGTGGCAGGAGAGAGGTTCTTCCAGGACACCGTCTGCGATTCCATCCTTTGCGTCGCAGGCGCGATTCACCGCATCCGCAAGCATCTTGATCTTCGCCGGTTGAAGATAGCTCTCCGGGTCTTTAAGCGTGCTTCTGGCATAGTAGAGATGCGCTCCCTCGTAGAGACGTGTCCAGTTATAGGCGGGATCTCCAGCCACGATTCCATCGAAGTCTGAAGGGTAACGCTGCGCCTCCATCAGCCCCTGGCCGCCCCCTTTGGAACAACCGACGTAGTAGGAGTGATCGGCCGATTTGCCATAGAACTGACGCACGATCTGTTTCCCATTCACCGTCGTCAGGTGAAGCGCGCGATGCCCGAAGTCTTCCACGAGCTCGGGCCGATTGAGGGACCAACTCGCATCGAAACCGTTGCCGGGCTGCGTGGTGTGACCTGTATTGGTGCTGCCGGCAGCGTTCCCCCGGCGCAATGCATTTGCCATCGCGCTGTAGCTGATGGTCCCTGCCATGCCGCCGTTCCCTACAACTTCGAAACGGCCCGTCCATTCTCCGAGCGGCATCCAGATCTCAAATGCAATTGCAGGAGAGATGACACCTGTTGCGCGGCAAAACGGCGGGAGCCTCCGGAATGTGCTGGACGAGCCTGGCGGATTGAACGTTCCAGCTTCGACCACCTCAGCAGACTCGACCGTTGTTCCGTTCAGCCGGAATGATGTCAGCCTGGAGCATTGGGCTTCGGACTGGGCGAGGGCGACCGCTGGGTAGAGAAGCAGGATGCTCAAAGCTCCCGCTGCAGCCCGCCAGCGTTGCATTCGGATCCTGGTTGCGCGGTGCGTGTTCATCGTCCTCCGATGCGTAGCGCAAATTGTAACGTTCTTTGGGATACAAGCGCAGCGCAGAAGTCCCGTGGTCGCTAATGACGATCGGCGAGCGGGTTTGGTTGCTACAACGGTGTCAAGTCGGATTAGCGTGAAAGTTCTTCGATGAGCTGCTGGAGTTGTCGACGGCTCCGATCGCTCAGGCACACGATCTGGATTCCGAGCTGACCCGAGGACCGTTTCTGTCGGATGACACACTTAGCCCGAAAGCTTAGACGATTGACCTCGAACCTCGTCTCAAGGTGATCGCCAACGACGTAGTCCGTACCGGGAGGAGGATCGATCAGACATCCGTCGAGGCAGAGATTGAGGATCCGACCGCGCCGTAGGTACCAGCCATGAATATGGAAGTCGATCGGCCCGTGGCAGGCGTAGCGTGGAGCTCTTCGGCGATCACTGCTGTTGGAGGATTGCATCGTTCAGTCGCTGCGTCCTGTATCTCTCGTCTCGACTGAGATATCGACTGCATCGAAGGAAACCTTTACGCAGCTGAACAGCGAATGGCCGGATTTCTTCGCAAGCTGTTTTCGGACAAAGAAACCTATGCTCGCATGCAAAAAGAGCCCGCTCCTGTGGAGCGGACTCTCTGCGCTTCGGCGGTGTGCTGGGTCGAGCGGACCCGGATTAGCTGGCTCTATCTCTTGTCGGCAGGGGCAGACTGACCGCCTTTGTTTCCCTGACCCGGAGAGCTGTATCCGCCCTGGCCAGGGCGGTTGCCTTGCTGTGTCTGCTGCCCAGTCTTCTCAGTGGTAGAGGAACTTCCCTGCTTCTTACCTTGGTTCGGATTTTGCTGATTCGGTTGATTCATCGCAATTCTCCTACATCTATCGGCAGGGCACGTCATTGCACTTTTGCGATGCCGATAGATGTATAGGAACACCAAAGGCACGAGGGGGGTTGCCCTGTTTTCAGGGAGCTGGTTACGCCTATCGGGCTATGTACAGGGATCTACAGCAGCTAGCAGCGCAATAAAATTATTTGGGCCGAAAGAAAGTACTGAAAGGGGTGTCAGGGCGACACCCCCGTGTAACTAGTCGCGGTAGCCTGCGCTGACGGCAATCTTGTGGCGGCCCTTGGCGCGACGGCGGCTGAGGACTGCGGCACCTGCCTTGGTCTTCATGCGGCTCAGAAAACCGTGGGTCTTCGCGCGGCGGCGGCGATTGGGTTGAAAGGTACGCTTTGGCATGGAACTAAACTCCTCAAAAAGGCAGGAGGCTCCTGCCGGTCTTTTTCGCTATAGCAGCAATTTCTGATTGTACCTTAACCGGACGGGATTTTCACAGGATGAGGTAATTTCTGCCTGGAAGAGTCACAGTGTCAGACGGGCTCATTGAGCTGGAAAGCGAGCTGGACGCATGTTTGAGGAATTGGAAAAAAAATTGCTTGATCCAGACTTCAGGAGACATCGAGCCAATGTTTCAGCTCTGCTCGATGAAGAGTTCGTAGAATTCGGAGCGTCGGGACGACGGTTCAATCGCGAGGAGATTCTCGCGTTGCTGGAAGAAGAATCGGCGTCGGAGATCACGGCGAGCGAATTTGAGACCACGATGTTGTCCGACCGAGCTGCACTTGTCACCTATCGCTCGATGCGGCGGAACGGAAACGTCAGCGAAGCACGCAGGAGTTCTGTGTGGGTTGATCGAGGAAACGGATGGAAGCTTGTGTTTCACCACGGAACGAAGATCGAAGAAGAAGCCTCACGAAGCGCATGGACTCACACCGGAGAAACAGCACGCGGAAATTAGCACAAAGATGCACTTACGGGTATAGACAATTGGGGTTATGCGGTTGTTTTTCTCCCAATAGAACGCAGGTTTTTCGCAACTTCACCGTGAATGGTGCAACTGATTTTTTTTCGCCGACAGCGCTTGAAATGGGTCCTGTTTTCCGTGCTACTATCGAACCCGATTCGCAAGACGTTTTTCGCAGATCAGCAGCTCCGCATTCTGCCTCACGTTGCATCACTCCTCTTCCACGACTCATCCCATGGATGCGAACCGAAGAGACTTCTGGCGAGACAGACTTTCTCTCAACTTGCCGTATGGGCGGGAGGAACATCTGTTTGCTGGCTCCTACTTTTTTGGACGTGAGGACGATGACAGGTACGCGAGAGCAGCTGGCTTTACAACAGGGAACTGAAGAAGGAACTAGAGAATGTCATTCGTCCCGACGGCTACCGCCGTGCTGAACTATTGGGTCCGTATACTTGCCGCGCTCGAGAAGAAGATCAATCGTCAGTCATACGAAACATGGCTGAAACCGACGCGATTTTCTCACCTGGAGGGCAAGAAGCTCTTTGTGCGGATACCGTCAGCCGACTTTCAACATATCGGCGATCGCTACGCGGATCTGATCCAGGAGGCCATCGACAACCTGGGTCTGGACGTGGAGACCGTGGTCTTTACCACGCCAGAGCAGGATCCCAGAGCCCCGAAGGTACGTGAGGACGGAGGCTTTGCCCCGGTCCCAAGTCACAGCCAGAATGCGCCGAAGCAGGGCAGACCGGGTTCACTGAGCAATGGCGGACCGCAGCCGGCTCCCTCGCCTGAGCAGTCGCGCTTCGACTGGAATACAGCCTCGCAGTTGAATCCGAAGTATCTCTTCGATGCCTTCGTAGTGGGTAGCGGAAATCAGTTCGCCACCGCGGCAGCTCAGGCTGTCGCCGAGCGCCCCTCGAAGGCATACAACCCGCTGTTCCTCTACGGCCCTGTCGGTATGGGCAAGACGCACTTGATGCAGGCTATCGGCCATGAGGTAAAGCGCCGTCAGTCGCATGCCTCCATCTGCTACGTCAGCGGCGAAAAGTTCACCAACGAGATGATCGACTGCGTGCGGTACCAGAAGATGACAAGCTTCCGGGACAAGTTCCGCAATGTCGATGTGCTGCTGATCGATGACATTCAGTTTCTCGCCGGCAAGGAGCGCACCCAGGAGGAGTTCTTTCATACCTTCAATGCGCTGCACGAGTCGATGAAGCAGATCGTTATCGCGAGCGACCGGCCGCCGAAGGAGCTTGCCGACTTTGAAGATCGTCTGCGCTCCCGCTTCGAGTGGGGCCTGATCGCAGATATTCAGCCGCCGGATCTCGAGACGAAGGTCGCGATTTTGCAGAAGAAGGCGGAGAGCGAACAGACGTCGCTGCCTACGGATGTAGCACTTTTTATCGCTTCGAATGTGCGCACAAACGTACGTGAGCTTGAGGGCGCGCTGGTTCGGCTGATTGCGTGGTGCTCCATGCATGGGGTGGAGATCACGCTTGCTGTGGCCCAGACCTGCCTCAAACAGTTCATCGACACGCAGGTTCGCAAGATCACGATTGAGACGATTCAGCGCACGGTGGCTGAGAACTTCGGCATGCGCGTCGCGGAGTTGAAGCAGAAGAACAACTCGCGCCAGATCGTCGTGCCGCGACAGATTGCAATGTATCTCGCCAAGCAACTGACGGAAGCATCACTTCCCGAGATCGGTCGACAGTTCGGAGGCAAGCACCACACTACCGTGATGCACTCCATTGCGAAGATCGATGAGCAGCGGAGAACCGACAAGGATCTGAACCGCACCATCAACAAGATGATGGAGACGTTCAGCTAGAGCCTCTGCAATGCAGCCAGTCAGCAGAAAGGGCCGATTCGTTCGGCCCTTTTCTCATGGTGCTCTGCGAAGCAGTCACCTCTGCGCAGCATCCACCACTCTGGCAAAGCCACCCAAGCTGCACGCATACTCCGGTCCTGGTCCGCTGCATCCCGGCACATAGACAGGCGCGATCGATGGTTTCTCAATTCCGGTCAATGAAGTGAGATGACGGATCTGATCGAGAGTCTGGGCCACGAAGATTGTGCGGACCGTACATGAATCCGGACCGTCGGTTGGTGAACTCCCTGCCGCGCAGTGCAACTCAAACACAAGTGCTGATCCCGGCGGCGTCGCATTGATTGTCTCGTCACTCACTATCCAGTCCATGCGCAGCAGCCCTCCCAGCCACGTCAGGTTCGCATCGTGCGCGGAGAGATAGGTAAAGCTTGCCGGCACCCCAGCGGCGGTTCCGCTGGCGGTCCTTTGAGGATGCGAGGCGGCGTCACTCAAGATCTTGCTGATCTTCTTCGCCAATGGCCCTGCTGCCTGCTGCGCGTAGTAGGGAGTGCGCAGGATGAAATCGTGATAGCGCGTATTCATCTCCATCAGATCGTCGAGCCTGGCGCGATCAACGCGCCCCCAGCCCACCTGATTCATCGGCTTGCCTTCGGTGTATTCGAGAAGGAAGTTCTCCGCGAAGTCCGCCCCCAGCGCGACTGCGTTCTCTTTGCTCACATCGCGCGGAACGAGAGCACCGGTCTCCGAGCCCTTCGCCTGCATCATGCCCTGTGCTTCTCCGCCCGGCTGCAGCATCATCGCGCGGAAGTCAGGCACACCCTTGCAGTCAGCGCAATGCGTAAGCACGTCGTGCATCTCGGCAAGCGGTCTTGCAAACGCATGCGTAAACCACTCCGGCTCAGCGGCCATGCGTCCTTTGATCGCATCCGCAAGTTTTGCCTTGTCGATTGAGGGTGGATCAGCCGACAGATCGGCCCGAACCTGCACGTCACAGCCAGGCACCACAGTGGACATAACGACCTTCGCGGAGGCGATTGT
Source organism: Edaphobacter sp. HDX4 (assembly GCF_036877565.1). Taxonomy (NCBI): domain Bacteria; kingdom Pseudomonadati; phylum Acidobacteriota; class Terriglobia; order Terriglobales; family Acidobacteriaceae; genus Edaphobacter; species Edaphobacter sp. HDX4. The sequence continues at coordinate 55,431 of NZ_JAEDXW010000020.1, read as the reverse complement.
GCGTGGCGTGTTTGTCGATTCGACACGGACGCTCTTGCATCCAGCCAACGCACCGTACCTCTGCTTGTAGAACTCACCCATACGTTTGAGAGCGTCGATCCCATGAGGAGTCAGCATTCCGGGCGGCGTCGGCCAGTCGGGCCAGGGTTGCGCGTTGAAGACGCCAGAGCGGGTCTCACTCTCGATCGGCGTTCTCACGCCGTGTCGCGCAACAATGACAACGGCCCGCAGTTCCTCATTGGAGGAAGAGGCACTTTGTGCGAGCGAGCAGACACTCGCGAGCAGGAGAGGGATCAACAGGTGATATCTGAAGTGCATGTACGAGCTCCTGGCTGGAGTGTCGGGCGATTACCTTTTGTGAGCGGGTACGCGGTCCGTCTTGCGGCGGGGCCAATATACGCTACTGTCTCAACTCGACCTCGGTAGCACCCTGTCCACCGTGGCTCTGGGGCGGCTCTGTGATGTTCGCGACGTGCGGATGATTACGCAGATAGTCACGCAGGGTTCGACGCAGAATCCCCATACCCGTTCCATGAACGATGCGGATTCGTGGAAGTCCGGCGAGGAAGGCGCGGTCCACGAAACGCGCTACCTCGTCCTGTGCCTCGTCAGCAGTGCGACCGATCACGTTGATCTCCGAACTGATGTAATCCTGATCTTCCACCGTCGAGACAGTGATGCCACCGCGCCTGCGCGCGGCCTCGAGCGGAGTCACCGTTCTTCCCTTCTCGATCTCTCCGATATCGTCGAGCGATGCTCGCATCTTCATCGACCCCATGCACACCTCGAAGGTCCTCTCGTCGATAACGCGCTCAACGCGTGCCTCGCGGCCCAGCGACTTCAGTTTGACCGTATCCCCTGCCGCGGGGACTCTCGCAGCCGCGGGTGCCACTGCTGTGCTGCTTGCGCTTGTTGCAGTCGCGGTATGGGCCGCCACAGTGGACTGGAACTCAGAGGAGAACTCGCGCCGCGCACGGGCGAGCGCAAGTGCGGAGTCACGCTGGATCCGTTTCGCCGCGGCCTTGTCGCCAATCGTCTTAACTGATTCCCGAAGCTGGACCGCGAAGTTGTCGAGCAGAGCGCTCAGCTTCGCTTCCAGCTCACGCGTACGTGCACGCTGTTCAGCGCGACCCTCCAGTTCCAACTGCATCCTGGCTCGGGCCAGCTCCTGCTCACGCAGCTGCAGGGTTTCGCGCTCTGCCGCCGCCGCTGTCAACTGATCGTGGAGTTGATCCAGAAACGCTGCGATATCGGCAGTCTGTGTGGTCAGTTGCGCACGTGCTGCCGCGACGATTGCAGGATCAAGGCCAAGCCGTGCCGCGATGTTCAGGCCGGCGGAAGCCCCGGGAACTCCCAGGCGCAACTGATAGGTCGGCGTCAGCGTCTCTTGGTCGAAACCGACTGCGGCGTTCAGCACCCCGGCATGGTTTGCGGCGTAGACCTTGAGCGAGGTGAGGTGCGTGGTGATGCAGCACCAGGCCCCTACGTTCAGAAAGTGCCGGGCGACCGCGACGGCAAGCGCTGCTCCTTCTTCCGGATCTGTGGCCGAGCCAAGCTCGTCCAGCAGCACCAGCGATGAGGACGTGGCTTCGCGCGAGATGCGATCGAGGTTCACGACGTGCGCGGAGAAGCTGGAGAGATTGCGCTCGATCGACTGTGCATCTCCTATATCGGCGTAGATGCCGGTAAATAGAGGAAGCCGCGCCTCGACTGCAGGGACCGGCACGCCTGCCTGTGCCATCAGGGTAAGCAGGCCGATGGTCTTGAGCGAGACGGTCTTGCCGCCGGTGTTGGGTCCGCTGATGATCAACTGGCGTGCATCGCTCTTGAGAGCAACCGTCAGAGGCACCGGGGAGGCTGCCTCGCCTCCACTTGCGCGCGTCTCAGCGATCATGCGCAATTCGAGAAGAGGATGGCGTGCAGAGGTAAGGGAGAGAACCGGTTCGAGCGGCGTGGCCTCTAGAGCTTCGATTGCAACGTTGGTGGTGGCCGACGTAAAGGCAGGTCGTACGCAGTTGAGTTCGGCTGCGAAGCGTGCGCGGGCAGCATGCGCCTCCACTTCTGCGAGGATTGCAGCACCGAGCCCGATGGTTCCCGCATTGGCGGCGATAGAGCGAGTCATCGCTACGAGAATGCGATGGATCTCCGATTGTTCCTCGTCGAGCAGCCGTCCCAGTTCGTTGTTCTGCTCGATGGTTTCGAGTGGCTCCACAAAGACGGTCTGGCCAGAAGAGGAGGACCCGTGCACCACACCAGGAACCCGCCGCTTGAACTCCGACCGAACGGGAATGACAAAACGATCGCCTCGGATGGTGATGAGCTCATCGCGAGTGCTGCCGTCCTCGCTCAGCCGCCGGAGCGATCTACGCAGGCTCTCTTCGATGGCGCGATGTTGCCGCTCGATAGCGCGGCGGATGCGGTGAAGCTCAGGAGAAGCGTCATCGCTGAGCGTACCATCGGGTTCGATCTTGCCCCGCAGCTGCCGCAACAGAGGGGTCAAATCGCTGTCGTTGAGCGGCGCGGACAGCTGTGTAATCGCGGGCGCGACTAACCGGAGGGAACCCTGTGCGTTGTCAGGAAAGATGAGATCGGTCCAGACCGCGATCCGATCGATCAGCGTTACCAGAAACAGGATCTCAAGCGGTTCCAGAGCGGAGCCTTCGATGCGGGCCTTCTCAAGCAGATCGGTCGGCTGGAACAGGCCATGGAAGTCGAAGCTGACGCCGGTCGAAAAGAGACCGCGCATCTCCTCCGTGCGTTGCTGCTGGGTGTCGATCCACGCGAGATCGGCCGACGGCTCGAGCGCCAGGAGCCAGGCCCGGCCAAGAGGAGAAAAGGTGCGCGAGGCGATGTGCTCTCGCAGCCGAGGCCACTCGAGCGCCGTTGCGCTCGATTCGGCCAGAGGCGATGGGATCTGCGGGATGAAAGCGGGTGACGACACACTAGTATCGTAATCGCGCACGGAACCTCCCGCCTCGAAGGTACGTAGTAGAGAAGGAGGAAGCCGGACGCAGGTGGCTTCTTCTCTGGAGGTGCGATGTGGTCTGTCAGGCTTGTGGAACCAACGTTGTAGAGGACGGCCGGTTCTGCCCCAGCTGCGGCGCGCCGATGCCAGTCCCGGGGACCTCCGCTTCCATGGGACAGGTTCCTTATCCCCCCTACCCACCTGTACTTGCTCCACCTCGTGTGCAACGGCACCTCCAGACACTCGGTACGCTGTGGTGCGTCTATGGGGCTTATCGTGTGATCTCCGGCCTGATCGGGTTCTTCTTTGTACGCGCCATCACCTGGCGCCACTTCGGTTCCAACTGGCCCCTGGGAGGATGGGGAATACACCATGGGCCTCCATGGCCATGGATGGCGCTGATGCCGGTCCTGCTTACCACCGCGGTTGTGATGGCCGCGCTGGCACTGTTTGCAGGTCTAAGTCTCTTGAATCGGAAGCCGCATGGCCGTCTGCTGGCGATCGTCCTGGGCATTCTTGCGCTGTTTAAGTTTCCGCTGGGCACCGCGCTTGGGATCTACACGTTGTGGGTTCTGGCTCCGACAAGCTCCGCGGTGGAATACGAGGCCGTCGCCGATCGTAGCTAGAGATCTCAAAGGAGAGGCATCGCGGAACCCTCGTCCTTCGTCTAACCGCAGCAGTAGAGCTGGTTGCGGGTATGGGTCATGTTCGGCGGTCCGTCCCGCTGAATCCCCGAATGCGACGAGGGCCTATGCCGAAGACCTCCCCAAGACTCACCGTGCTTCTATTTTTTGCGGCGGCTACGATGGCGCTGCATGCAGACACCTACAACTACGTCATCAGTGCAGGAGCGGCCAATAGCGATCCTGCTTATAACTTCAGAGCTACCGGAACCTTCTCCGGCCCCGTCGACCCATATGACCCGGCCGGCCTCGATATCAACGAGATCACGGGCAGCGCAAACGGCTATGACTTTCTGGGAGTGGTTGCTCCCGGAACCACCAATTCAGACAAGTCGGCGTCACAGTTTGGCTACACCTTCGACAATGTTGTCTACCCGGCAGCCAATGCGGCTCATGTTGATGAGACCGGGTTGCTGCTCTACCTCAGCAGCCCGATGGGTACCAGTCTTGCTCACGTCTACTACACGGGCATCACGGCGCAGAACCCCGCAGGCTATGTCGTCGATGTGATCGACCCCAATGAGCCAGGAGCATCCACTCCCTTCAGTGTGGCGACCTCCCTTGGGGTCAGAAACTTCACGCTGACGAGAGCGGCGGCCTCGCCGGTACCGGAACCTGCCAGCCTGGCGCTGTTAGCTACAGGGATGACCGCCATGGCAGGGGGGCTTGCAGGGCGCAGACGGTTCGGCAAACGCTAGAGCTGAAATCGGGTGAAGGAAACACAGAGCGAGAGGCAGCGAGAGGCACCTCGTTGCCAGGGGCGTCTCTCGCGTCGCGCGAAGAGTGGGCTCCACGGAATAGACTAGAGAGGATGAACTTTCCTGTTACGCGTATGCGCCGTCTTCGCCGCACCGAGGCGATGCGCTCGCTGGTTCGCGAGACGCATCTCCGCCCGGGCGCGCTGATCTATCCGCTGTTTCTATGTCCCGGTGAAGGTATTCGCAAGCCCATCAGCTCCATGCCCAACGTCTTCAACCTGTCGCTGGACGAGGCGGTGAAAGAGGCTGAGCTGTGCGCCAGCCTGGGTATTGGTGGGCTGCTGCTGTTTGGCCTTCCAGCGGAGAAGGATGAGCAGGCGACAGGCGCATGGGCAGACGACGGCATCGTGCAGAAGGCGCTTTGCGAGTTCAAGAAGAATCGCAGCCTCGATTCGCTGGTGATAATGGCAGACGTCTGTCTGTGCGAGTACACCTCGCACGGGCACTGCGGTGTGGTCGCGCGGGATGGCGATCACTATCACGTTGAGAACGATGCCAGCGTCGCCTTACTGGCGAAGACCGCGGCTTCCCTGGCAGCGGCTGGTGCCGACATGGTCGCTCCGAGCGATATGATGGACGGCCGGGTCGCAGCTATGCGCGAAGCGCTGGATGAGAGAGGCCTTCAGGAGACCCCGATCCTGAGCTACGCCTCCAAGTTTGCGAGCGCCTTCTACGGCCCGTTCCGCGAGGCAGCTGACTCAGCCCCGCAGTTCGGTGATCGCAGGAGCTATCAGATGGACGGTGCCAATCTGCGCGAGGCGATGAGAGAGATCGAGCTGGATATCGCTGAAGGGGCAGACATGCTGCTGATGAAGCCCGCAATGCCTTATCTGGACGTCCTTAGCGAAGCGCGCCAGCGATTCGATCTGCCCATGGGGGCTTATCAGGTGTCCGGTGAATATTCGATGCTGCACGCTGCATTCGAGCGTGGCTGGCTTGAGCCTGAGCGGGCCATGATGGAGTCACTGTTGTCCATCCGCCGCGCCGGAGCCGACTTTATCGTGACCTACTTTGCAAAGGATGCAGCGGAGGTACTGGGTTAGGATCCTTCACTGCAAAACGCAGTGCAGCCCTGGCCAGCAGCCGCGTGGAATCGAGGGTGGGCAATGGCGAGTTCTCGTCATTCATGAGGAGAGGAATCTCCGTGCAGCCAAGCACAACGGCATCACAGCCCTCGGCCTTCATGCGTTCGATAACCTGCTGGAAGTACGCGACCGACTCCGGTGTCAGGATGCCGCTGACGAGTTCGTCCATGATGATGCGATTGATAGACTCGCATTCGTCGCTCTCAGGGCGAAGAAACTCGAGAGAGGCTGCAGCGAGTTTGTCCGGATAGACGCTGCTTTCGACCAGCCACCGTGTCCCTGTCAATGCCACCTTCCGGAAGCCGCGGGCTGCGGCCTCCTGCGTCACAATCTCCGCGATATGGAGCCACGGCAGAGGCGACCGCGACTCGATCAACGGCAGTGCCTGATGGATCGTGTTGTCCGGGCAGATAAGAAAGTCAGCGCCGCACTTTGCCAGCTTTGCGGCAGAAGAGAGCATGATGTCGCCCACCCCTTGCCAATCGTCGCGATCGATGCGCTCCACGTATTCGGCAAGGGAATGAGAATGGAGCGATATCTCGGGATGAGCGTGCGCTCCCATCAGGGCCGCAGCTTCGCTGCACAGGGTCCGGTAGCAGAGAGCAGCTCCTTCGGCGGAGCAGGCGACGATGCCGATGTGTTTTGCCATGCCGTGATTCTAAAATGCCATTATGGCTCGAATTGCAATCATCGGTGCAGGCGCAATAGGCGGTGTGGTGGCTTCACTGCTCCAGGAGACCGGCAGGCACGAGCTTGTGCTCTGTGTTCGGCGTCAACTTAGTCAGCTCGTGGTGAAGTATGACGGAGCCGAGCGTCGGATCGAAGCCGTTGTGCAGACGCATCCTGAAGAGGCTAAAGCCGTGGACTGGGTGATGATCGCCACAAAGGCTTACGACGCGGAGACTGCGGCACGCTGGCTCGACCCCCTCTGCGCGAACGGAGCTCCTGTCGCCGTCTTGCAGAATGGCGTGGAGCATCGCGAAAGATTCGCTCCCTACATTGCGAAAGAGATGATTGTTCCCGTCATCGTGGACTGTCCTGCAGAGCGCACGTGCCTCGAGGACGGCAGAGATCGCATCCTGCAGCGCGGCCCCATGAGCCTGCGGGTTCCCGAGTCTATGCTGGGCAGGGAGTTCGTTCAGCTGTTTGCCGGGAGCCGGGCGGATGCGCTGGCGGTGGATGACTGGACGACGGTAGCGTGGAAGAAGTTATGCCACAACGCGGTGGGAGCTCTGCCTGCGCTCCTGCTGAAACCCGCGGGCGTGCTGCGGAACGAGGCTATCGGTCAGGTCGCCCTCGACATGCTCCATGAATGCGTGGCGGTGGGCCGTGCGGAGGGCGCAAATCTGCCCGACTCGTTTGCCGAGGAGGTATTGACGGCGTGCCGCAGGGGGAACCCCGATTCCATCAACTCCCTGCATGCCGACAGGATCGCCGGCAGGCCCATGGAGACAGCGGCACGTAATGGGGCCATCGTTCGCAAAGGGCGCGTCCACGGAATCGCTACTCCGACCAACGCAATGGCTCTGGCCCTGCTGGACGAGCTTGCCAGGAGCTGATTCCTACTGGGTTGGCGACGCGAGACAGATGTTCTTTCCTGTCATCCTCTGCTGCAGCAGCCGTGGCATCAGCAGACCGAAGAAGTCCTGTTCCTGCGGTTCGAGGCAGGCCTCCGCGTTCGCACTTCCCTGCGTCGCGAGCGTTGTTCCTTTCTGATCGACTTCAATGTGAAGTGGCGTCATCCTGCAGGTGCCCGGCGAGATTGTGTAAGCGGCGGCTACAGCGTCGAAGAGGGTGGGTACAGACGCATGTGATCCCCGGCTCCATTCGTCGATGAGGACCTGGAGCGAGTCCGTCATCGGTGTGCTTACGGAGGCGAGTTCGGAGCGTTTAGAGTTGTCAAACTTAAGCTGCGTAGAATCCAGCGGGAGCATGAAGACAGGCACTCCGGATAGAAACAGCTTTTGCGCCGACCTGGGGTCGCGAGCGATGTTGTACTCCGGTTCGGCGGGCGCAGTTGGAGATCCATAGCCGCGATGAATCGAACCGCCCATTAACACCACGCGCTTCAGTTTGCGGAAGCCCGCAGGGTCCTGATCGATGGCCGCGCCCACATTGGTAAGGGGACCAAGAGCAAGCAGCGTAATCTCGCCGGGATGCGCTTTAGCCTGTTCCAGCAGAAAAGCAACTCCATCGCCGTGATGCCGGTCCTTGCCGGCTCTGGCCCATGGCGCCTGGGAGAAGGTGGTTGTGGAGGCGGTAGATATGCCCGTGTGTACCTCTACCTCCTCGCGTCCGGTCTCGCAGAGCAGCCGGTCGAGCATCCGTGCACGCAGAGCTGTGTCTCCCCAAGCCGACGAGATGCCGAGGATCTTCAGCTCGGGGCTGGCCAGCGCGAGATCGATTGCAAACGCATCGTCCACGTCGTCCCCAACATCGGTATCGATGATGACAGATACCGGCGCACGCCTCTGTGCGAGACCGGAGAAGGAGACGAGGATCAGGAGGCTGGCGAGAAGGATCCGGGGGAGCGGCATCGTAGACATTCTATGGGTGGAAGTTAGCCTCTGGTTTTCAAACCTGAATCCCCGTCTTCTCCTTCAAGCGCTGCCGTTTCGCAGACTACGCTTTGTAAGCAGCAGAAGGTCTCCAGACTCGTAAAGTCAGCCGCGTTCGGACTCCAAGGCACAGAGGGCACCGGGATACCCGAAGGCGTCCCTGCCGTCCAGAGACAACTTGCGAACGGACCCTTCGACAGGCCTTGAAGTAGCGAGAGTTTTCACCTTAGGAGCTTTTCCGATCTTTCCTTCTCAAAAGCGCTATCTCTGGGTGCTTTCACGGCGGCTGAATCGGTTGACGATCTACGTAATCTAAAATGTTTGGGTAACGAACAGAGGAGAGAGCTTTGGCAGATACAGTCTTTGACGTGGTGGTTCTTGGCGGCGGACCGGCAGGGTACACCTGTGGCATCCGCGCGGCGCAGTATGGTCTGAAGGTAGCACTGGTAGATGCAAATGACAGACTAGGCGGCACTTGCCTCCTCTGGGGATGCATCCCCACCAAGGCGATGCTCTTTTCAGCGGAGCTGTGGGATCATCTGAAGCACGCCGAGCGCTATGGTATCGACGGAGTCTCCGCGCCCAAGCTGAACTGGAAGAACCTGCTGGCCCGTAAGGATGCAGTGATCGCGCAGCACGTCAAGGGTCTCGACTTCCTGATGAAGAAGAACAAGATCACCACCTTCAAGGGCTTCGGCAAGCTGACCGGCCCCGCGAAGGACGGCGTCCACACCATCGAGGTCAAACTGGCCGACGGCAAAACCGACACCGTGAAGGCGAAGAAGGTTGTCCTGGCCACCGGCTCCGACGCCCGTGTGCTGCCCGGCTATAAGCCCGACGACACTATCCTGACCAACTACGAGATCCTCAAGATCGCTGACGCACCGAAGTCGCTCATTGTCATCGGCTCAGGCGCGGTGGGGGTCGAGTTCGCATCGATCTTCAAGAGCTTCGGAGCCGAGGTGACCGTCCTGGAGGTTCTGCCGCGCGTCGTGCCGGTTGAGGACGAGGACGTCTCCAAGGAGCTGCTTCGCCAGTTCAAGAAGCGCGGCATCGACGTAAATCTCTCGATCAAGGACACCAAGATCGAGAAGACCAAGAGCGGCGTCACCGTCTCCTGGACCGACTCCAGCGGCAAGCCGCAGACCAAGCAGGCAGAGAAGGTCCTGATGGCTGTCGGCCGGGCTCCCCGCACCGAGGGCATCGGCCTCGAGGCGACCAACATCAAGCCCGAGCGTAACTTCGTAATGACCAATGAGTGGATGGAGACAACGGAGCCTGGTGTCTACGCCATCGGCGACATCGTTGGCGGCATGCCGCAGCTGGCCCACACGGGGATGATGGCCGGCATGGTGGTGGCAGCCCGCATCGCCGGCAAGTATGCCAAGCCCATCCATCGCGGTCGCATTCCGGGCTGCACCTACACGGAGCCGCAGATCGGCTCGGTTGGCCTCACCGAGGCCCAGGCTAAGGAGAAGGGCTACAACGTCAAGGTCGGCAAGTTCCCGTTCGTCGGCAACTCCAAGGCGACCATCCTCGATGCGCACGATGGCTTCGTGAAGGTCGTCTCCGACGCGAAGTATGGCGAGATCCTCGGCGTCCATATCATCGGGCCGTACGCGACGGAGATCATCGCCGAAGCCGTCACCGCCATCCAGCTCGAGGCCACGGTCGAAGAGATGATGTTCACCATTCACGCTCATCCAACGGTTGCCGAATCGCTGAGCGATGCGTTCGCGAGCGTTGAGGGTAAAGCCATCAACGTGTAAGTTGGCGTTTGTTGAGATGAGGCGGCCTCGCAAAGGCCGCCCCATCTTTTTAACGTGGCGAGGCTCTTCAGGAATTCAATACTGGCGGCGCGAGATAGCTGTCATCCCCTTTATTCATGCAGCCCGAGTGTCTGCCGGATTAGAACCTGCTGCGTCCACTGCGGAAAAGAGCAGTCAGCAGATCTCACCTCAACTCACCTTATCGTCGGCGACCTGGAATGGAGGTCTTCCAACGTTAATCTCGATCAGCGGTCTTGCGCATTCCAGCAGCTCATAGCAGTACTGGTGCGGCGTTGACAGTCCATAGCTGGCTTGAAACCATGGAATCTGCGAGGCTCCGGCCACATCCTCGTCTTGTGACGATGTACATCCATCTGCTCCAACTCGGGCGCATCTCCTATGGTGAGGGTCTCGCCGTACAGAAGCGCGTTGTCGATGCCCGCAAACAGGGCCTGATTGGCGATACGCTGCTGCTGCTGGAACATCCGCCGGTTCTCACACTGGGGCGCAACTCGGTGCGCGCCAACGTTCTAGCCTCTGATCAACTGCTGACTGCACGCAATATTGAGCTGCACGAGATCAACCGTGGTGGCGATGTCACTTATCACGGACCCGGGCAGCTGGTCGGCTATCCCATCTTCGACCTTCGCGGCGATCTTCCCGGCAAGAAAGGCCCGCACCTTGGCCCCGTCGACTTCATGCGCATGCTGGAGGAGGCGATCATTCGCGTCTGCGGCGACTACGGCATCCCGGCCCAGCGCATTGCGGGGCGTACCGGCGTCTGGACGATGGCTTCGGGAACTGTGCAGGAGAAGAAGATCGCCGCGCTCGGCATTCACGTCTCCCAGGGCGTGACCTCGCATGGCTTTGCCCTCAATGTCACCACTGACCTTCGCGACTTCGACCTGATCGTTCCCTGCGGTATCAGCGACCGCACCGTTACCTCTCTCGAGCTGGAAGCCCAGGAGACCGACGACCCTTCACGCCAGCCCACAATGGCGAACGCCATCAACTCCACCGCGCGAGCCTTCGGCAGGCTGTTCGAGCGCCAGATAGTGGCGGTCGATTCGCTCGATGATCTGCTGGCAGCCACGGCAGATCCGGTCCTCTCCGCGGGCTCGTCCTAAAAGGACCGCGAGCGAGAGGGAGAAAGCCCTTATCTGCGACTTGGGATGGCGAGCCTGATTGTCGCGATGAGCCCGGTATGCCAAGATCCGGACGCCTGCAGCGCTTCGTACCGCCTAAGCCGCTTCGTGAACCGCCCGTTCGCTAAACGCACCGCACTGCGTCAACCCTGTTGAAATCGCCGTATAATCTGACCTGTATGCCCGGCGACTGCCGGGATGGATAGAGTGTCGCTTAAACCTCGTCCGCAACTGCTTAGGGAGAAACGCATGCCGACAGATGTAGTTATGCCGCAGATGGGTGAGTCCATCACCGAGGGCACGATCACCAAGTGGCTTAAGAAGCCCGGCGACACCGTACAGCGCGATGAGCCGCTGTTTGAGATTTCGACGGATAAGGTTGACGCCGAGATCCCCTCGCCCGAGGCCGGCACACTGAAGGAGATCAAGGTCGGCGAAGGCACAACGGTCACCATCAACACCGTGGTCGCCGTGATCGAGAGCGGCGCGGCCGGCTCTGCCCCGGCTCCTGCGAAGGTCGAGACAGCTTCTGCTGCTGCTGCCGACACCGTCACTCCCGCAGCTGAAGCGACACCCGCAGCGACCCAGGGAAACCCTGCAGCGGCCGACTCCGTTGCAGCTCCGAGCGCTGCAGATGCAGGCGGCGGCACGGACGTCCTGATGCCGCAGATGGGTGAGTCCATCACCGAGGGCACCATCACCAAGTGGCTCAAGAAGGTAGGAGACACCGTTCAGCGCGACGAGCCGATCTTCGAGATCTCGACCGACAAGGTCGACGCCGAGATTCCCTCGCCCGCTGCCGGTACTCTGACCGAGATCAAGGTCAACGAAGGCCAGACCGTCACCGTCAACGCGGTTGTCGCCGTCATCGGCGGCGGCGCGGGTAAGGCTGCCGCCGCTCCGGCCAAGGCTGCACCTGCTGCTGCACCGGCTCCTGCCGCAACACCTGCCGCACCCGCTGCTTCGGCTTCTGCCGGGGAGCGCGGACGGTCCTCGCCGCTCGTCCGGAAGATCGCGCAGGAGAACAACGTCGATCTCGCGCAGGTTCCGGGAACGGGATCCGCAGGTCGGATCACCAAGGAAGACATCCTCGGCCACCTCGAGGGAGGAGCCAAGCCCGCAGCCGCTGCTGCACCGGCTCCTGCTGCCGCTGCACCGCCCGCTCCCAGGGCCGCCGCACCTGCAGCCGCACAACCGCAGCCCGGCGAGCTGGTTCCGATGACCAAGATGCGCAGCATCATCGCGCAGCGCATGGTCGAATCCAAGCGCACCTCTCCGCACGTCCACACGGTCTTCAAGGTCGACATGACCCGCATCGTGAAGCTGCGCGAGAAGGAGAAGAACAAGTACGAGCAGCGGAATGGCGTCAAGCTGACCTACATGCCGTTCATCACCCGCGCCGCCGTAGTTGCCCTGCGCAAGCACCCTGTGGTCAACGCGGCTGTTCAGGGCGATGCCATCCTCTACAACAAGAACATCAATGTCGGCATCGCGGTGGCCCTAGAATGGGGTCTGATCGTTCCCGTCATCAAGCAGTGCGAGGAGAAGAACTTCCTTGGCATCGCCCGCTCCATCGTGGATATTGCCGATCGTGCACGAGGCAAGAAGCTTGCTCCAGATGAGATCTCCGGCGGCACCTTTACGCTGACCAACTCGGGCATCTTCGGCGAGCAGTTCGGCACTCCGATCATCAACCAGCCGCAGGTCGCCATCCTCGGCATAGGCGGTCTGAACAAGGAGCCCGAGGTCCTCACCGACAAGGACGGCAACGAGTCCATCGCGATCCGCTCGATCCAGCGCTTCACGCTGGGCTTCGATCACCGCATCGTCGACGGTGCCGACGCCGGTAAGTTCATGACCGACTTCAAGTCGTACCTCGAGAACTGGGCCGAAGACATCGGCTAAGTGTTACGGGAACATCGAAAGCGCGATTGGCGCGCCTTCGATGCAAACTACAGGCGGCGGTTCCTCATGGAGCCGCCGCTTTTGTTTAGCTCGAGTGCTATTCGCTCTGTTCTTTGAACAGATGCGTTGCATGCGTCACCGCGGCCCCGGCGCGCATGGCTGCGGCAACGAGAGCGGTTTCAGCCAGCATCGGCTCGGTTGCACCGGCCTTCACCGCGCCCCTGCGATGAAGTTCAATGCAATAGGGACACTGAGTCGTCAGTGCGACCGCGAGCGCCATCAGCTGCTTGTGCAGCCCATCGATCGAACCTGCTATGAAGGCGGCTTTATCGAACGCCCAGAATGCCTTCATGGCGTCGGGCGCATTCTCATCGAGCTTCTTCAGCAGGGTTAGATTCTTCATGTCAAACATGGATTTGTTCTCCTTAGCGAGCAAAATAGGACCGCGGAGCGCGCCTCTTGTACGGGCCGTGCGATCCCTGATAGCGACTGGTTAGAGTGGGCCAGTCCTATCGAGGTTACACAGAGAAGAGCCCGTCCCAGGAACCATGGGGAAGAAGATGACGCAGAGATAACCACTGCTGGACAATCCCGTGATTACGCGCGGTAACTAGTGTCGCGCCAGCCAGACGATGCCTGCGATCGCCAGACCTGCACCGAGCATCCACGCTCTGGCTCTATTCAGCCGCTCTAACCATAGGGAGTTCATGGCAGCACCTCGCAATCAATATAGTCCTCAATTCTGCTTCCTCGCTGGATAGACTAATTTCATGGCGAAGGGTCGAGTGATGGCGCTGGATGTCGGAAAGGTGCGGGTGGGCGTGGCTCTCTCCGACCCGCTCGGCTACACCGCGCAGCCGCTGCTGACGCTCTGGCGCAAGGGTCGCGGTGATGATCTGCGCAGCCTTCTGCGGCTGATCCGCAAGCATGAGGTCACGGAGATCGTCGTCGGCAATCCTCTTCACATGTCGGGGGATGTCAGCCCATGGGCGGCCAAGGTACAGCAGTTTGCCGAGGAGCTGAGCCAGCGCTCCGGCCTTCCCCTTCACCTGTGGGACGAGCGCCTGAGTTCTGTTGCCGCGCACGAGCTTCTCGACGAGGCTGGACACGACCGCCGCGACCGAAAATCGATCATCGACCAGGTTGCAGCCGTGGTCATTCTGCGTGACTGGATGCAGGACCGGGAACTGCGCCAGCTGCATCAGGATCGCGCCGGAGAGTGATAGACGCTCAGGTCTTTGTCCGATCCATCTCCCACTCCCTATACTTATGAAAGGAATCATCAGGTTGGCGCCTCAGCGTGCAACCTGACGTTGAGGAGTGCATGGCCGCATTAATTGAAGCAATCGACGTAAAACGCAAGACATTGTTCGAACACGAAGACATCCCGTACTACTGCATGGAGGCCGACGTTAGCTCACCCACAGCCCGCGGTGGCCAGACCCTTGTGCGTCTGAAGATGCGCAACCTGCTGACCAACGCCGTGTTCGAGAAGTCATTCAAAGCCGGTGAAAAGTTCAAGGAACCCGACCTTGAGACCGTTGAAGCGACCTACCTCTACGGCGATGCCGATGGTTATCACTTCCTTGACCAGCAGAGCTTCGAAACCCTTACCCTCACCGAAGGCATGGTTGGCAATGCGTTGGACTTTCTCATCGATGGCCTGTTGATCCAGCTCAATAAGTACAACGGCAACCCGATCGGTCTTGAGCTTCCCATCTTTGTGGACCTCACCGTCACTCAGACGGAACCCGGCCTGAGCGGCTCATCCCAAAGCGGCAGCGTTACGAAGGTGGCGACGCTTGAGACTGGCCTTGAGATCCGCGTCCCGTTGTTTATCAAGGAAGGCGAGAAGGTAAAGGTCTCGACGGAGACCCGCGAGTTTGCCGGACGCGCCTGAGCCTCTACTTCTTGCGGGCCCGACGCTTCGCATCCACCTTGGGCCAGTATTGGAACTCTTCGGCCCACAACTCGCCGCTCAGGTCAGACACCCGCACCGCCAACCGTGCCTGCGCATCTGCAATGGCGCGGTTGTAGATGAGCGGCCCGATCTCTTCTACGAAGAAATCGAACAGCAACCCAGCCGGAAGGTCGCCGATCGCCTCGGGCAGGTTCTCTTCGAAGTAGCGTTGCATGGAGGCGATAGCTTCGTTGCGCACTTGTTGCGGTATCTCGATCTTCATCTCGAAGAGGATTCTACGCTGCGTACCTTACTTCTCCTTCAGGCGATCCAGCAGCCGCGTCAGCACCTCGCGCTCCGCATCGGAGGGCTGGAAGTTGAGCGGCTTGCGGCGGATATAGCGCAGATTCAGATTTGCGATATCCGACGCCATCACGATGAAGAGGTTTCCGGGAATGTTGAACCAGAACTCGTCGGTGACGGTCTCGATGTCCTCCGCTTTGGCCTTCTGAAACTCCGCACGCCCGAACCTTCGAGGATTGGCCAGGGTAATGCTCTGCAGTGAGCCGTCGCTGTTCAGCATGCGGTCCTGCACCATGCCCTGGTAGAGACCGCCGGTCCTGGTCAGCACATCGGCCATGATGCGGAACGTTCCCTCCGGCAGCAGCATATCCGAGAACAGCAGGTCCCACTCCGAGATACGCGGCACAATGGTTGCAAGCGACGTCCGCATCCATCGCCTGTGCAGGCGTCGCCAGATGCGGTTGTAGTTCAGCACCACAAACACACGTCCCGCGCTGGCGAGCATGACAATCAGATAGAGCCGCCAGAGGATCGCGTAGTTCATCCAGAAAAAGGTGTAGAGGCTGGTGAAGAACTGCTGATGGTGCGTCTGGAAGAAGTTGTCGCTCTGGAGCGCGGAGAAGACCGTCTCCACATCGCGCTGCGTGCCTGAGCTCCACAAGGCGCCGGTCCCTCTGGCCCACGCGATCGCAATCAGCAGAGGAAACGCTGCACTAATAATGGAACGGGCGACCTCTTCGGCACGGCTCTCCACCCTCGTCTTGCGAAAGACGACCAGGTCCGCGGCCCAGCGTGCAATGAGGTTGGGGCCAAGCAGGTAGACGGCGATGAGGAAGCTGACGAGAAGCGCCAGCACCAGGGTCTCCTAGGCGACGGCTTCGCGAAGGTCAGCGAGGTTCAGCGTGATCTCGCCGAACGAGGTTGGGATGACGGCCGACTCGTGCGCGCGAAGCTGGGCCAGCACCGCGTCCTCATGCCGCTGAATGAAGTTGATGATCTCGGCGCGCAGCCGCTTCTGGCTGGTGCCGATGTTGTCATCGCGCAGCGAAAGCACGTACTCAAGCTCAGAGCTGCTCATATCAAACGCCCTCGAATCCCACTGCACGAAAATCAGTGCAGCTCAAGACGAAGATACCACGCGCTGTGGAAAATGGATCGTAATTGTTGAGGTTCTGAACCAGACTGTATTAGCCGATCGCTTCGAGGTGTCATTCCGACCGGAGCGCAGCGGAGTGGAGGAATCTGCGGTTCCTTCGGTAAGGAACATCATTCGACCAGAAGTTCAGCCCTCCTCTCAAAGTGGGAAAGCGCTGCCAGCAATCGCATCGCTGAAGGGAACGGCGTCAACCGTGCACAAAGGCCGGATAGTCGATTTTGCGGAAGATCTACAGCAGCTCCTGAGCCCGCAGCACAGCCGCCACCGCCTCATCCGGAGTCGCTCCTACGCCGCTCAGATGGCCCATCTTCCGCCCCTTGCGCGGACGGTGCTTCTCATACAGATGCAGCCTCACTCCCGGTACTGCCAGTGCCGCATCGAACTTCGGCTCCCGGGGTGAGCCATCCTCGTTCAGCCAGACATCGCCCAGAAGATTCGCAATCGCGCATGGCTGCACGGTGCTCACATCTCCCAGCGGAAGATCGCACACGGCTCGCACCAGTTGCTCGAACTGACTCGTAACGGAAGCGCGCTCGCTCGCGTGATAACTGTTGTGCGGCCGGGGAGCGAGCTCGTTGACCAGGAGCTCGCCAGCTTTCGTGACGAACATCTCCACCGCAAGAATGCCCTCAAGCTCGAAGGTGTCCGCAATGGTTTCGGCGAGTTGCCGTGCCTCAGTGGCCATGCTGTCGGTCAGGGGTGCGGGCATCACGCTCCACGCAAGTATCTGATTCTCATGATGGTTCCACGCCGCCGGATATACCTTCACCTCACCCGACGGACTGCGGGCCACCAGCACCGAAATCTCCCGCTCCAGCTCAAGGGCCTTCTCGACCACTCCCGGACCCTCGCCCAGCGCCTCCCAGGCTCCGCGCGCCTCTTCTTCAGGATCGGCACCAGACCGGAACCCTACCTTGCCCTGTCCCCGGCCATCGTAGCCGCCGGTCGCGCTCTTGCAGAAGCACCTTCCGCCCAGCTCGCCGATTGCGTCGCGAAGCTCGTCGAGCGAGTTGACGGCGCGGTAGTCCCCGAGCGGGAAGCCATTCTTTCGCAGCCAGTTCTTCTGCTCAATTCTGTCCTGGATGACCGCGAGTATCGCCCGCCCCGGCCGCACGGGAGCATAGTTGGCCGCGGCATCCATGCTCGCCAGTGAGATCTGCTCGATCTCCAGCGTCACCACGTCACATCCACGTGCCAGGTTCGCGGCCTCTCGAGAGTCGTCCCAGTTGGCCTCGATGCACCCGTCTACCACGAACCGCGCCGGGCACGCCGGGTCCGGATCCAGAACCTGGATACGATATCCCATCGCGCGGGCGGCCATTGCGGTCATGCGCCCAAGCTGGCCGCCTCCAAAGATTCCGATGGTTGCACCGGGAAGGATGGGGTTTGCTGATTGTTTCCTGCTCAAGCCTTTACCTCGACATCATCTATCGACTGGCTAAGCACCTCGTCCCGTCGCGCCGCTCGCCATGCAGTCAGTTTGTCGCGCAGTGTGCTGTCCGTCGTCGCCAGAATCTGGGCAGCCAGCAGGCCGGCGTTTGCCGCGCCGGGCGCTCCAATGGCAAGCGTTCCCACGGGAACCCCCTTCGGCATCTGCACGATGCTCAGCAGCGAGTCCATCCCCTGCAGCGATGTCGCCGGGATCGGCACACCAAGCACGGGAACGACCGTCTTGGCCGCGACCATACCTGGAAGGTGCGCTGCTCCACCCGCACCGGCGATGATGACCCGAAGGCCACGCGAGGCGGCAGTCTGTGCATATTCGAAGAGAAGATCGGGAGTGCGGTGCGCCGAGACGACGCGGACTTCGTGCGGAACGCCGAACTCGGCGAGCATCTCGACGGCGCCACGCATCACCGCGTAATCATTGCGGCTTCCCATGATGACTCCAACCAGCGGTGAGGCGTCCATGGCCCGATTATACGGTCTGGATGCAGGGCAGCGGCCTGCCTGGAAGATTGCCCGAGCTCGGCAAGCTACTCTTTTTTTCTACGCGCACGTTTCGGTTTTTCGCCCTGCTCCGACTCATCGGCAGCGTGCGTCTCTCGCCACTTCCGCGTGGGATCGTCGTCAGGGTCAGGAGTCTCCTGCGGTGGCCGCATCTCCTCAGGGACATGCCGCAGGTTCACGCGAACCCGCGTCCATGTAGAAGAGCTTCCCCGCATTGAATCAACCAGCACATCATCCACTGCCAGCAGCCTGGCAGCTTCCTCGTGGCGCGACTTCCAGCGCTCCAGTCCATCCAGCGCCTCCTGCTTCGAGGTCGAATTGGCCACGACGATCAGCGGCATCTTCGACTGCCTTCTCCCCGTCGCGGGAGAGGCGGCCTCCTTCATCGCGACGGCCTTTTTGGCGGAACTCTTCTTCGCGCGTGATGGAGCCACACGCCTTCCCTCGCCTTCCATCTTGCGAAAGTGCGGCGGCCAGGGAGCATCCCCCAGGCCCTCGGCCTCGTCACGGGCGGCGAGCTCCAGCAGGCCCTCCAGCGAACCAGCCTCGCGGTCCATCTCGGCATGCGGATCGCCTTTGCTGGCGAAGCGCTCTGGAACCGTGAAGACCGTAAAATCACCCGGATCGCACTCCAGCACCTCTTCCCACGCAAGCGGCGTCGAGACCCGGGCATCCGGCAGGGGCCGCACGGAATATGCTGCAGCCGTGGTGCGATCCTTTGCGTTCTGGTTGTAGTCCAGAAAGACGCCGTGCCGCTCTTCCTTCCACCACTTGGAGCTGGCCAGCTGCGGTACCCGCCTTTCGACCGCACGCGAAAGGGCAATGGCCGCCCGGCGAACCTCGGTAAAGGTCCAGCACGGCTCGATCCGAACGTTGACGTGCATCCCGCGCGACCCGCTCGTCTTCGGCCAACCTCGCAGGCCGACCTCTTCGAGCATCGCCTTCACTTCCATGGCGACCCGTCGAACATCGTCCCAGCCGACACCCGGTATGGGATCGAGATCGACCCTCAGCTCGTCCGGATGCTCCAGGTCGCCGGTGCGAACAGGATGCGGGTGAAGCTCCATACAGCCAAGATTGACGATCCATGCCAGGCCTGCCGTGTCATCGATGACGATCTCCTCCGCGGTCCGTCCTGAGGGAAACGAGAGTGTGACCGTACGAATCCACTCAGGTCGGTCACCGGGCGCACGCTTCTGGTAGAAAGGCTCAGCCTCCGCCCCATTGACGAAGCGCTTCAGCACGATCGGGCGATCTCGAATCCCCTGCAGGGATCCCGGTGCGACGCTCAGGAAGTAGCGAACCAGATCCAGCTTGGTGACGCGAACCTGTTTGGAAAAGTACAGCTTCGAAGGATGGGTGACCCGCACCTCACGCCCGTCGAGCGAAAGTATCTCGGCTGCCTCGTCTGCGCTCACCCGCCCAGCCTACAACGAAACCGACCTTCCCGGCTCGTCCGGAGGCCTCAATTTCGTCACTATGTAGGAAGAACCTCATAGGGGCGCATCATCTCGTTATCCTCGTGCTCCAGCAGATGGCAGTGCCAGACGTAACGCCCGGCATAGCCTTCGAACGGAACGATGATCCGCGTGACATAACCCTTTTCGCAGCGAATGGTGTCCTTCCACCCCGCCTCCTCCGCGGCCGGTGGAATCGGTCGGCCCGTATAGCGAAGTTCGCCCGTATCCTGAAAATCAAAGACGTCGAAGCGCCTTCGATCGAGCAGCTGGAATCGCACCATGTGCAGGTGAATGGGGTGGGTGTCTTCGGTCAGGTTCACCAGCTCCCATATCTCCGTCGTGCTCAGTGCGGGCTTCTCGGTCACCGGCGCATGCCAGGGAGTCTTGTTCAGCAGCATTCCCATGGACTCCTGCACGTCGTTCATCGTCTCGTCCAGCGTCAGCCGGCGTGTCTGGATCGCGTTGGCTTCGGGAATCCGTTCGACCCGCCGCAGCATCGCCGGAAGCGCACTCTCATCCGTCACGGGAGTCTTGGCAACACGAAACTGCAGGATGTCGAAGCTGTCGCTCCTGAGGACGATCTTCTGGCCAGCATACTGACTGAAATCGAAGACGATATCCGTGCGCTCGGCCGGAGTCAGCAGGACGCGCTTCGTCTTCACTGGCGCCTGCAGGAGACCCTGATCGCCGCCGATGATCTGCATCTCCAGAAGTTCACCCAGTGACAGGCGGAAGAACCTGCTGTTCGATCCATTCATGACGCGGAACCTGTACTTGCGCGGCTCCACATCCAGATACGGCGCAAGAGCACCGTTTACCAGCATCACGTTGCTGTAGACCTCAGGCACCCACGGCTTCTTCTCGTCACCCGAGACCGGATACTCCAGTTGTCCGTCCGCACGCAGGAAACGGTCACAGAGCATCAGCGGGATCTCGTACCTTTCCTTGGGAAGGTTCAGCGCGTCCTCGGCATCGTCGCGGATGACGAACAGCCCCTGCAATCCTGCATAGATATTGAGGCGGTTAATCCCCATTGTGTGGTCGTGATAGAAGAGCAGCGCCGCGTCCTGCCGGTTTGGATAGTGACAGGTGAACGACTTACCCGGCACCACCCAGTCTTCCGGGTAGCCATCGCTTGCTGCCGGCGTTCTTCCGCCGTGCAGGTGGACCACGCATCGCACCTCCGGCTTCTCCGGTTCGGCACCACATAACGTATGGTCGATCGGCAGAAAATGCTTCGCAGGCAAACGATTTGCCCACTCCACCATCAGTCCCTGGCCGCTGCGCGTCTCAAAGATCGGCCCAGGCGACGTTCCGTTGAAGCCCCACATCCTCGTCGGGGGCAGATCGCGGTGTACCTTCTGGTAGATCTCCTCAATCTCTATCCGATAGAACGGAATCTGCCTCGTCGCGTCTTGAGGATCAGGCCGCATGCCGGTGCCCTTCACTAGAGATGGAAGCGGCAGCGGGTCGACCCAGGGGCTCAGCCGTGCAGGATCCAGCGCCTTCGCTGCTGGGGCCATCCCGCTTGCCGTAACTGCTCTCTGTAGCGAGAGCCCAGAGGCAATTGTGCCGGCCCGCCGCAGAAATCTTCTCCGTGAGATCAATGTTTCCTCGCAGACGCGAACAGGGTGCCGCAGCCCCAAAGGACGCAGCACCCGGTTGGTTTACCACCTATTGTTGTTTAGTTATGTTTCGTTTCCGTCAACGCTGTGTTCCGGTATTCTCATCCAGCAGGAAGACGCCGGGTCGCGGACGCCTGAAGTCGAACATGTTTTCCAGTGAGCCCGCTCGGCTGTCAAACGAGCCTTCAATGCGCTGTCCGCCAACCCAGTTGTCTTCAATGAATCGCAGGATCGAACTCTGGTCGGTAAGTGTGTGATCGACGAAGTTCTGCTTGGCGTAGGGCGAAATCACCATCAGCGGCAGCCTGGGACCATAGCCGCAGCGGCCCTGGGCATGTAGCGCCGTCGGGCTGGAGAGAGCTGTCGATCCGTCGCCGCACGAACCCGGGGCCAGCAGGCCATCGGCCTCCGAAGAGGACTGGTTCACGATCGGAGGCATCTGGTGATCGTACCAGCCGTCGGAGTCGTCGTAGGCAATCACGACCGCCGTATGCTCCCAGTCTCGCGACTGTGTTTGCAGGAAGTTGATGACCTGCACGATGAACGCCTGCTCATCCAACGGATCGGAGTAGCCGGCATGACCATCCTGGTATCCCGGTGCCTTCAGGAAGCTCACCGCCGGATAGTTACCCGCTCGAACCGCTGCGTAGAAGTCGCTCATATCGTACTGATGGTTTGCCGGATCGCCCGAATAGCCGACGGCCCGTGGCGACGATGGCCGGGCATGCGTGGGATTTGCCGTCGAAAGATAGTATTGGAAGGGCTGGTGGTGCGGAATGTAATCAGCTTTCTTCGTTTTGGTCACCACGGAGGTCGTGCTGCGGCTGCAGCCGGTTGACCCGTTCGGGTTCACGGCTGTCAGATCGAACCCGCCCTCGAAGAATCCCCAGCTGACGCCCTTGCTGTTCAGCAGGTCGCCGATATTCTGGCCGCCGAAGCGCACTGTGCTCGAACCGGAACACACGTCGCCAATCGGATCCGAATCGCTGATCAGCGTCAGACCGCCGCTTCCGTCAGGAACGACTGAATCGCCGGCACTCTGGCTGTCGGTCACACCGCCCGTCTGGCCCGAGATCAGGTTGATTGCCCCCGGAGTCGAGGGGCCGAAGGTCGTGTCGAAGGAGTTGTCGCTCATCGCGAACTGCTGGGCGTAGTTCCAGAGTGCGGTGACCGTATTGCCGTCGTAGTATCCCATCACCAGGCTGTTGTTCGTGTGGTTCGCCGGCGGGGGCCCGGGGGTGCCGGTGTACTTCGGGAAGCCATCCATCAGGCCACCGTGCATCGCCTGCTGCTCGGGGGTGTAATCGTGGTCCTGGTCAGCCGTCGCCGCCTCCGAACGATCCAGCCGGAACGGATTCGAGGCAGCAGCGCCGTTCAGTGTCTTATTCAGAAAGTTCGGGTTGTTGTACAGCAGTCCGTCCGTGTATCCGTTCGCCTGAGGAGTATCCGCATTGGCCTTGAACTTTGGCTCGCCTTTGGGATTAAGAGCGTAAGGGTAGGTTCCGAAGTAGTGATCGTAGGAGACGTTCTCCTGGAAGATCACAACCAGGTGCTTGATCGGAGTCGCCGTCTCACTGTTGCCGTGAGAAGGCTGCTTGAAGATGGAACTGGGGAGTTGTGTTGCGGATGCGAAACCGGGCCCGAAGATCTGTCCTGCCACCATCAGACTGGCGACAGTGCTCGCAAAAAACTTATGCATGATTTCTCCTTGTCAACTGGGAAGGCCGGCTCGCCGCCCTCGATCAAGGTGTACTCATGCACGGTGAAAGATCTATGACTGCCCGATTAAAAAAGCTCCGCAGCAACAGAGAAGGCTGAACTCGTCTGTCCGAACTGCCGGCGCCATAAAGTTCACGGTCTCGAAGGCCATCGATGGAGAGTATCTCTGCCACGTCCTCTGCGCTCACGATGCAGCCTACCCATCCCATGTCTTGCGCAGCGCTCGATCGAAAACTCAGCTCTTGATCAGCGAAAGAATCTTCTCCCTGGTCGTCGGGTCGTCGTCGAAGCCTCCGTGGGTCGTGCTTCTGGAATATTGCTGGGGAGCCTTGAAGATGCTCACATTGGCTAGTCCCAGCGGAGCGATTACGCTGTTGAAGTAACGCTCCATTCCCAGGATCGGCGTGACCTCGCCCTTCTCGAACGACTGCGAAACCAGGTACAGGAGCGAGCGGCTGTAGTCCAGAATCGGCTTGCAGGTCGGGTCCTTCTGCTCCATCTCGTCAGTCAGCTGAAACTGGTTGTACTGCTTCACCTTTCCGCTTCGAATGGCGGGTACAACCAGGCTCGCGAACACATCGGCCCGGACTGCGGGGGCCATGAAGTTCACGCTCTGGAAGTTCCACTTGAGCCGGTCGACGATGTAGGTGTGAACGATCGCTCCCGCCGAGTGACCGATCAGGTGCAGCTTCACCTTGGAAGGATCCTTGAAGTACGGCGAACTCCGGCTTGCCTCGTACAGCTTCAGGCCGCCAGCGTCGGGCGCGCTCGAGATGGCGTCGGCATTCTGCTTCATCTGCCCCCATGTGGCCGAGCCCGGAACCGTAAGCAGCTTCTCCAGACGAGCGTCCCACCAGCTCTTCACCCGATCGAGAAGGGCACCGGTAGCGCGTGGTTGCTTGGCGACGATATCGGTGTAGATATCCTTCAGGGTCGAGAGAAAATCCGTCTCCCACATCAGAAAGAGGGGGAAGATCTGCCGGTCATACATTGCGGGTATCCACTGGGCCGCGGTCTTTGCGGCATCGCCCTCAGAGGTCAAGCCGCCGTGAGCGTAGATGGCAACGTCGACCGGTTGGCTGTCGCGCAGCCCCCACGTCTCTCTGGCTTTACCCAGCTGCTGGTTCAGCAGCGCGGCGACATCGCTGTCCTGTGTGCGGAAGTCGCCGGTATTGCTGAGCCGCCCATTGTTCTCCATATCGATGATGAAGGGACCAATCTCGCGGTTCCGCAGCGTCTCGTCGCTCGCAAGCTGAACCCGGCCCTGCTTCACCCGCAGTGTGGTCGAGCTTGCAATCTCCGTGTGGAGATCGGTCGTGACGCCCAGCTGTGCAACCCAGCAGTCCATCGCGTTCTCGATCCAGTCCTGATAGGTCAGAACAGCGCGGCCTCCGGTTCCCCAGTGGGTGTCCCAGGAGTTCTGAAGGATGAAGCCCTCTCGCGTATAACCAACGATGGCGAAGGCGTGCGCTCCATCCGCCGGGGTTCTCGCTTTGCGCGGAATCACCCAGTAGTCTTCACCCGTCTTTTCGCGATGCCTCGCAGCCGCCTTGACGTTCAGCCCCTCCATCCAGCCTTCGTGGCACACCGCGCTCGCGTAGAGCACGCCAATCTCGTTCAGCGCAATCTGCATGTCGGTCACGCTTCGGGTGTCGACGCGATAGTAAGCTCCCAGCGGGCGGCGAACCGCGTCCTGCCACCAGTCATCTTCAGGATTGACCGCGGCGGGCGGCATCGCCTCCGCCTCCCATAGCTTCGCGGAGCAGGCACCGTACTTGTACCAGCCCTTCATGGCTCCGCGCAGACTCGATCCTGTGTCCTTGGTGGGATCTCCCGGAAATTCGTCGTATCGCCGCGCCATCGAGTACAGCATGAAGGGCGAGACCGGCTGCGGACTCTTCTCCCGCTTTGCCTTCCACTGCAGGTGGAAGATAACGCTGGCCAACGCAAAGCCCGTGCATGCACTCGTCGTCTGCTGGTTCAGCACCGGGATATCCACCCCAGGGGCAAGCATCTCCGCAGGAATCATCATGACCGACGGCATGTAGGGACGGTCACGCAGATCGATACTGTCGGGGACGACGTTCCTGCGCGGCCAGGATGCCCGCGGATCCGGCTTCTTCGTTGTCTTCTTCGCTGTTGTCTTCTTGGCAGGGGACTTCTTCGCAGTCGACGTTCGTGCAGCCTTCTTCGTAGCCATAGATCACTCCTCGTACAAAGTGAAACAGCGGGGCCCGGCTTCCAGCGTCGCTTCACAATACCGCAGCGATGCAAACTTCAGGCAAACAAAAACGGCGAGAGCATTGCCCTCGCCGTCTGTTCCGGTCTTCGATCCTGCTTTTATTTCGTCTCAGATGCGTTTGGATAGATCCCCGGGATAGGTGCTGTCTTCTGTTGATCGAGTTCGGGATGCGGAAACGGCTTCCGCGGCATCATGGCCTCACGCTCGCTGGTGTTGTAGAGGAAGATCGCTTCCACCACCGCGGCCTGCTCAAGGTCGTCAGCATGGAGCCGATCAAACGTGTCCATGTCCGAGTGATGCGTGCGCGTCTCGTAGTCCATTGGATCCTGGATGAACTGAAAGCCCGGCAGCCCCACGGCGTCGAACGACAGGTGATCAGTGCCTCCGGTGTCTCTATAGCTCAGAGTGGTGACGCCAAGATCCTTCAGCGGAGCGATCCACTGAGCGAAGATCGGTGCAATCGCATAGTTCTCCTGCGTGTAGACACCGCGAACCTTGCCTGTCCCGTTGTCCAGGTTGTAATAGGCGTCCAGCGTCTCCCACTCTTTGGTGGTCGTCAGCTTGCCACGTCGCCGCATAAAGCTCGGTGTTGATGCTGGGTCGGGATGCTCCGGGTCGGCAAAGGTTCCGAAGTGCTGCTTCACGTAACCCTGCGAACCGAAGAGACCCTGTTCTTCTCCCGACCATAAGGCGATACGGATCGTCCGGCGCGGCTTCAGGTCGAGAGCCTTCAGGATGCGGACGGCCTCCATCGCCACCACCGACCCCGCACCATTGTCTGTCGCGCCGGTTCCGGAGATCCAGCTGTCCAGATGCCCGCCAACCATCACCACCTGGTCCTTCAGCTTCGGATCGTTGCCGGGAATCTCCGCAACCGTGTCGAATCCATGTTCGTGATCCCCCGTAAACTTTGTCTCGATATTTAGCTCGAGCGTCACGGGAACGTTGTGCTCCAGCAGGCGGGCGATGCGGTTGTAGTGCTCAATCATCATCACCGCGTTGGGAATCGTGACGGCGTTCTCCCTGGTCTGCGCGCCGCGGACCAGATTCGCTCCGTTGTCATCGAAGATGATTCCGGTACCACCGCCATTGCGTCCGTCGCGCGACGGAGTAATGATGGCGGCGACTCCCTCGGCGGTCATCATCTTCAACGCCTCGCCACGCAGCTCCGCCTGCCGTCTGCGCTCGGCCAGCAACTGGGTGTTGGGTGCCGTGACCGGGTAGGTCTCCATCTCCTTCAGATCTTCATCGGTATAACGGCGAAACAGCGGTTCGGTCAGATCGGGCGTCGTCCGGATTGCGCCGAAGAGGACGATCTTGCCCTTCAGCTTCCCCTTGAACTTCTCCAGGTCGCCGGCGTCACGGATGTTGACATAGACGGCCTCACCGGTAAGCGGTCCGGTGGTCGCCTTGGACCACGGCGCCGCCTGCAGCCAGATCGGCTCCGGATCGGGCGTTATCATCCTGCCCCACGTATTCACCTGCTGCCAGCCCATCCCGAACTCGCCCCAGTCCTCGAGGCGGGCATTCTCCAGGCCGATCTTCGTCAACGTCTCTTTGGTCCACGCATTGGCCTTCGCCATATTCGGAGAACCCGTCAGCCGCGGCCCAATGCCGTTCGTCAGCGCGTCGGCAAACTCCATCACATGCGAGTGCTTGAAGCCTTCTTCGCGAATGCGAGCATACATCGTCAGGTCCAGCTTCTCGCTGGTGGGCTGAGAGCCGTAGTAAGAGGGTGTCTCCGGAACGGACTGCTTCGTGGGTGCCTTCTTCTCTGCGGCGACGGAGGGAAGAGATAGGGTCGCGACAGCAGCCGTGCAGCAGATCCAAGTCGCAAATGTGCGAACGAATGACATGCCTGATATTCCTCCAGGGGCAGTTATGGTGGGGCGGATAACGAAGAATAGCAGATGGCCTCCGGACGAACGGCTGGTCCCGGAGGTGGAGAGATCGTTCGATGGACAATCAAAACGGGCGCCTGCATGAGAAAATCTCATCATGAGTGATTTCATCCCGAAGCCCAGCGGAGCCAAGATCGGCGGCCTCGGCCCTAAGGCGCAGAAGCTGCAGGCACTGCGCGAGAAGGCTGCGGCGCAGAAGAATGGCAAGAACTTCTCCAGCACATCCAACACCGCAATCAAGGCGAAGGACTCCTTCGCCGGAACCAAGAAGACCTCCTTCCAGCGCAAAGCCACCTAAACAGGGGCATATCTCTGTCCCGGCGTCTGCATCGCAGCAGACAGCAACGATGCAGACGCCAGGACTACGCGCTCTCACCCTGGTACTGCTCCTCCTCTGCTGAGCCTCTGTCTGCCTCGCCCAGGCGAAGGGACAGACCATGCAGACCGTTCCTCACGTCGACCTCCATCCCTACCAGAGCAAGTGGTACGAGATCGTGCGCCTTCCCCTCCGCCGGGAGAACAAGTGCGCCTCGACGTTACCGCCCACCTACACTCTTCGTCCCGACGGCAAGATCGTCGTTCTCAACCAGTGCAAAAAGAGTGGTGGCTCTCTATCGGCGTCGAAAGGCACGGCACGTCCTGTCTCGAAGGCCTGAAGGCACGGAGTCTCAGTTCGATACCGCGAAGCTTATCTGCACCCGGCAGAACCAGCAGTTCTGCGGCTTAGCTCTTGCGGGTAATCCGCCGAACCCACATCGTCCCCAGATATCCCCACGCAGCAATCAGGACGATAATGCCTGCGGTCAGGCCGCCGTACCGGTAGCTCAGGGCGAGGTCCACATTGTGATGGGTTGCGGTGTTATAGAACAGGATTCCGAAGATCCCAAGAAACGTCGCGAAAAAGAAGGCGCAAAACCCTGCGGCGGCTCCCATCAGGAGGCTTGCAAACCACCCCAGGTCTCCCATCGGGACACCGAAAAGTGTACCTTTCCCATCGTGCGAGTTCCTGGTTATTCCTTCTCCCTGCGATCCTGGCGTCATACCAGTAGAATACTGCTTTATGGCTGAAGGCGTTCAAAACGGATTACTGCGGGCCGTACAGGTGGCTCGCGAAACAACGGTTCGTCACGCACCCAATGGAATTGCGTTCGCGGCGTTTGGAGACAACAGTCTCGACGGCACCGAGCTGGAACGCATGGTGCAGGCCGTACCCTCGGCGATCGCCTCCGCTCTGGCGCGCAAGGCCTACTACTTCGTCCCTCTCGCACTCAGCGAAGGCCGCGCCGGCGACTCGACCCTGGTAGCCCCGGCCTACACCAGCGAACTGGGCGACAAGGCCATCTGCCATCGCAACGTCACCCTCGACAACTTCGAGGGAGTCTTCATCTCCACACGCCTTCTCGGCGACCGCTTCGCCCTCGCCTTTGAGTTCTTCATCAACGTTGGCCATGCCTTCGTGGATGTCGCCGGAGTCCCTGAAAGCTTCCAGCAGCTTATCTGGGATCAGGCTGTGGCCGACGTTCGCGGCGAGACCTCGCAGGACGCCTGGGAGAGCCGCAATCTCTCTCTTCCCGGTCGAGCCGAGGGCAAGCCGACCGTCGATGAGCGCGCCAAGACCAGCTTCCTCGAGAGCGCCTTCTCCGACGCCATCGCCATCTACCTTCTCTCGCTCTCCATCGACTTCGATTACGCCGAGCTCCGTGAGCGCGAGTATCCGCTGCTGGCTCCTCACGCTCTGGCGGAGCGCCTGCGTCTGGTCGCGAAGCTCTTCCCGCCCAATACCGGGTATGAGTTTGCTATCCGCTATCGCCGCCGCACCTGATCGGCCTGTATCCGGGCCGCTTCTTTGCGCATCCAACGGAATGGAGCCAGAATGCCATGCCCGTTATCCGCACCTGCCCCAACTGCGGCCAGAAGAACCGCATTCCCGCAACGCATCTCGCCAATACCGGCCGTTGCGGGGCCTGCAAAAATGAGCTCGCCCCTGTCAGCGAGCCGCTCGCCGTCGACACCCAGCTCTTCGACGAGATCGTGCAGAACGCACGCGTTCCCATCCTGGTCGACTTCTGGGCCGACTGGTGCGGCCCCTGCCGCATGGCCGCTCCCGAGGTCGCGCGCACTGCTGCGGACTCCGCAGGCCGCGCGCTTGTCCTGAAGGTCGATACCGAAAAGAACCCGCAGCTCTCCGCGCGTTACAACGTGCGCGGCATTCCTAACTTCGCAGTCTTCAACGGGGGGAAGCTTGTCTCGCAACAGGCAGGACTCGTCGGACACCAGCAGATGGAAGGCTGGCTCGAGCAGGCGCGTACGCGCTGATATGGTGTGCGGCTCATCCTACCGGGAAGGTCGTTAGTTGCACCGACAGCACTGACTTAACCCAGTTCGCGAAAAATCGCACTGCCTCGCTGCAGGCCGGTGCGGTCGGCATCATCCTGCAGGCGGTCAGCTGTTGCGAAAGCTCCGGCGTCCAGCTGTATCGGCTCGAAAGGCCGATGAACACATTTCTCCGGATCGCCACCGTCTCAAAGCCGTACTGATCCATAAAGCTTGGGTAGATATCGCTGACGTGCGTATAAGCACGACGCTGCACGACGAGGCCATCGAAGCGAGAGTACGGCACCCAGTTCGACCACTGAGGGTCGGCGATCCATCCCCGGGCGTTCCCTCCCGCCCATGCCAGCTCAAACGCCTGTGACTTCGCCTGCGCCTCCGCGACCGATCCAAATACGCCGACCTGCAGGTGAAGCTCGATATGCCCGGTCGAGGCAGAAGCGACACAATCGCCTCGCCCGTCCTGACTCAGCTGCGCTCCTTCAGGCACGACGAAGGTCGCCCCAGAGGGCAGGTGCTGGTAGACGTCAAAGTTGAAGTTCGACGGGTTGACCTGGAAGAACTGCACCAGCTGATAGAGTCCCAACGGACTGTCCACCGACTTGGCAAGTTGCGAAAAGCTCGTCGTCCGCAGCTTCGTCAGCGTCAGGCCGGAGCAGGTGATCTCTCCCCGGTTCTTTACCTCCGACTCCGCGGCAAACAACACGTGCATCTGCCTTGCTCCCGCGCCCACACCCTGCTGCGTGTTGGTGCTTTCGTGGGAAGCGGCGAGCTGCGCGAGAAACTTCGCCGGAATTCCCCAGCTCACTGCCGCCGCGCCGTTCTCCAGACCACCATCCGCAATGGCGACGATCTTTCGCTGTTGATTGAAGATCGGTGCGCCGGAGTTTCCCGGAAGCAGGTGTCCTTCTATGAAGTCGATCTCGAGATCAAGGCTGGGCGAACCTCCGGACAGCGCCTGCGCAACCGACTCAGGCACAATATTCCGCAGCGTCTTGCCGCCATAGCGAAGCTGCAGTGGTGTGTTCGTCATGCTCGGAACCTGCAGCGGATATCCCAGGACGGATAACGGCTCGGTCAGCGATGGCGCCACTGTCTCCGCCACCAGGACCCGGCCAGCCGGTGGATCCGTGATCTTCAGCAACGCCAGGTCTGCATGACGAAGCACCCTGGCCACGGTGGCCGACCGCGAAACCCGCTGAGCTTCGAAGTAGACGGTTACATTTCCGCAACCCGCAACCACGTGCCACGCGGTTACGGCAGTGTCTGTGCCGGACCATAGAAATCCTGTCGCAGATCGATCACTGCACGACACCCGCACGATGGCCGGTTTGACCTCGTCGTAGACGTTCGCGTTGAACTGGTATCCGGCCGCCAGGACATGCGGCCCCGTTAGAAGAAGCGCAAACCCGGCCGCGATCAGCAGCAGCCCGACCGCCGTTCTACAGCGGACAGAAGAGCAGGCGAAGACCTTCGAGCGCCGTCTTCTGCTGGTTCGCATCCATCGAAGCGATCTTGTCAGCATATGCTGCATATCTTCCACCTGAGAGCCGCAAAGCGTTGATGTGTTCTGCCGTGTCCTTGTATTGCGTCGGATCGAAGTGCCTGCACTCGCCGCGGTCGGTCCCGCTGAAGAGCACGCTGCTCGCCGCAGGAGTAACGCTGGCCGTCTCATGAGGCTTCTCGCCTGCCGATGCAGAATCCAGATTCGCTCCCAGGTTCCGGTACGCCACCCACCGGCGCGCCTCTTCCGGGCTGTAACCCGCCTTCCGTATCTCCTCCACCTGCAGCGAGATCGAGGGGGAAGCAATGTTGTACGTACGAATAAAGAGCCCAAGGACGACCGCAATCGCGCATGCGACGCCAAAGCTGCCGAGCCGCACCACGGAGCCCTCATAGGCCGACTCGCCCTTGCTGACAAAACCGAGCAGCGTCACCAGCCCGGCTGCAATCGATCCCAGGATGACCGAGACGACCGGCGAGGCCGACAGCCCTACCAGTATCCCTACCAGCAGACCCAGCCCTGCGCCCGCAAACACCTGACCCACCATACCCATCGCGCTCCGCTCTTTCGGAATCGACTGCAGGGCCCTGTGTGCGGCAGGCTCGGGTATATCACCGAGCTCGCGTGGACAACAGTGTAGTCTCACCGCGAGCGACGTCAACCTTCGTGTGATACCGAGCCGCCTGCTCTGCCAGTATGCTTATCCTATGCACCGCGCGCTTTCGCTCTGCATCCTGCTGTTGGCCGCTCTGGTTCCCGCACACGCCACTGACGTCAGCATCTCCGCCCAGGCGCTGGAACGAACCCTCAAGACGCAGCTCTTCAATGCTCCTGACGGACGCTACTACCTTCGTGGCGACGCCAGGTCTGCCTGTTACGTCTATGCGGAAAAACCGCGAATCACCTTCGAGCAGGATCGGCTCATCGTCCACCTGCACACTCGCGCCAAGCTGGGAACTGGCGTCTACGGCAGTTGTGTCGGGGTCTCGCTCACCCGCGATGTCGACGTCTCCGTGCTTCCGGACGCACAGGGCGAGACGAT
This sequence comes from Edaphobacter sp. HDX4, assembly GCF_036877565.1. NCBI lineage: Bacteria > Pseudomonadati > Acidobacteriota > Terriglobia > Terriglobales > Acidobacteriaceae > Edaphobacter > Edaphobacter sp. HDX4. Next base: position 23,430 of record NZ_JAEDXW010000020.1, on the reverse strand, counting down.
CGGCTTTCGCGACGCCCGCATCGACCATCTCAGCGACTCACGCGAATTGAACTTCCTGCTCGTTCCCTTCCTCAGCCATCAGCTTCCGCAGCAGATGAAGGTCAACGCCGCGGATCTCATGCGGCAGCTGCTCAGCCATTCCGCCGAGACGACCGGCTACGTATTCTCTCTCTCCACCCTCAAAATTCATTCCATGCTGGTCCAGGGATCTCTCCTGGTCCTCGATGTCGATGCCGGAATGAAGGTCAACTGAGTGCAAAGAAAATAACCTCCGCACCAATCGTGCGGAGGTTATTTCTAATGCTCTGTCTAAGCAACGAACTTGCGGCGAAGAGCTCCGGCAAGTCCGATCGCACCGGTCCCCAGCAGCATCAGCGACGACGGCTCTGGAACAGGGCTGGTACCTTTGGACAAAGTGATGTCCTCCGACGTGATGCCGTTCTGCCTGCCTTGGGACGTTACATACAGCGCCTTTACGGATGCGTCATCTATTCCGGTGAACAAGGCTCCCGGTGATGTCAGCGTGAGCTGCCATTCAAAGGTGTAGACGTCAGCCGGATCACCCACCGCGAGGCCAAGACCGCTGCTCTCGGAGCAGAAGAAGCCGCCGCCGCCGCCGGCGCAACCATTGGCGTTGAGACCGGTGGATACAGTTGTGCTGAATCCCGCCGGGATGGGCGAAACGAGCGATACCGAAGCGATGTTTGAAGACTGAGATGTCAGCTTCAACGCGACAGAATTCAGCCGGTCTGTAGAAGCGTTTGTAAAGCCGCTCGTGTCGATAGTCAGGTAGACGTCAAACACGTTCGGATTCGCAGTGGTGTTGTAGCTCAATGTGTAGGTGGACCCCAGGCAGGAGCCGCACGATGGTCCGATGGTGTCGGCCTTTGCGGCGGAGACGATCGTAAGCAAACAGACGGGAAGTGCAAGCAATAGTTTCTTGATCATTTTCGGTCCTATGAGATAGATCCCCGCAGGACATCGTGCTACTCCTCTCCTCTGCAAAAGGAAAAGCACGATAACCCGCAGATACTAACCTCATTAGCACTCGAAGGGCCGAATGCTGAGGACCAAAGTTCGATGAGTATCGGCAATTATTTCAGTAGTTTACGTCGACAGTGGAGGAAGTTCAGAAGGAGATTCCGTCAAAAGAGAAAAAAATTCGCCACGCAAGGCAACCCTTTGCTCATTTTCGGCAACAACTTTGCGCTGCTGCTAAAAGTTTGTCTGCCTGATCTGCTGTCGTGCGGACGCTGAGCGATCGAGCGACGCTTCTTGCTCCTCAACGGAGACTGTCTTCTGCCCATAGGGACACAGCTTCAACAGCGGACATTCCGCGCACTTCGGGTCCGAGAACGTGCAGATCTTCTGGCCCAGCTGCTTGATCAGCTGGTGGTGCTCGTCCAGCATCTCCGCCGTCCAGGTCTCAGGAACCATCCGCATCAGACGTTCTTCCGTCGTCGCCGCGTCGGCTCGCGGAGTCAGGCCCAGCCGCTGCGTCACGCGCAGGTGATGCGAATCAACACACAGCGCCCTCCGCCGCAGCGTGGAAAAGTTCACCACGGCGGCGCTGGTCTTGGGCCCTACCCCTGGGAACTGTTCCAGCCATGCCCGGATCTTGTCCGTGCGATAGCGGGCCAGAAAGTCCAGCGTAAGGCTGCCATACCGCAACGTAATTCCTTCGAGCGAGGCCTTCAGCTGCACGGCCTTCTGTTCCGGGAACGAGACGTCACGAATAGCCTCCTCTATCTCCGCCAGCGGCGCGTCACGCAGATTCTCCCACGTCCCAAACCTTGCCCGCAGCTGCCGGACTACCTCGTAGGTCGTCTCCGTCCTGGTGCGCGAAGACAGCAGCGAGTAGATGAACTGCGAGAGCGGGTCCCACGGCTCACGAGGCTTCTGTTCGCCAAAGTATCCCAGCAGCAGACGGTGAATGTGTGCGAGCCGGTCATCCGGCTCAGCGTTTTGTTTGAAGAGTAAATCCATGATGAAGCAGGTCTGTCTTAAGCTTACGCGCCTCCGCCGAACCGGCAAAACCGCTCGATGGTAAAGGCCGCCGGGTGGCAGAGACGCGTAAGCTCTCTTCAGCCCTTCGCCCACACGCTGGCATTCAGGCACTCGACGACGCCGTCGACGATGGCGCTCAGGCCCGCGGTAAAGCGGTCCGCATCTACGATCTGTTTCGACGTGACCGCGTCGGTGATGTTGATGGCTGCCCCGACAATCTCAAGCGCAGCCTTCTTCTTGTGCTCGCCTCCGCCCTGTCCAAGCATGGCCTCTGTGCCGTGCAGCGCGGCTGGCAGAAACGCCAGGGCACGCAGGAATATCTTCAGAAAATCCATCGTCTGTTCTCCTTTAGTCTGGTTGTGCTATCGCCGGAAGTAGTCGATCGCCAGGTGGGTCAGTGTCACAAGTGCGCCGATAGCCGTCGTGAAGCCCTTCACGCGTTGCACGCTGCGTTCATGCCGCTCCACGCGCTCTTCCAGTTGGGTCAGCCTTCCCGGCTGGCCGATCCCCATCAGCTGGTCCATCTGGCTCTTCAAGACACGCAGGTCCCCCAGAACCTGTCCTTCAAATTCAGTCATCATGTCGCTCCCCACCCAGGCCGTCTAGGACACGGGTAAATCGGTAAACACCGCACTCGAAAATCGCGAATACACTGGCGGATTCGATCCGTCGTACATGCGCACGTAGTAGCGCTCGACCTGTGCCTCCCGCGGAATCGAAAAGCTGCGCACCGGACTTCGCAGGACCAGATCCTGATCCACGTAAGGACCGAAGTCCCAGTCGCGCCGGCGCACCTCAAAGCCGCCGCCCGCGGGAGGATTCATTCCCGCATCGATCTGCAGCTGCGTCCCGGTCGCGCTGACCAGCTGCAGATTCTGCAGGTTCGGCAGCACGGATCCCGGCGCGCTCGCCGCCGTCTCCGGCAATAGCGCATCCACCGCGACCGACTCCGACAGCTTTAGCCCCAGCCCCTCCGCCCAGTCGTTCGCGAAGGCGATTCGGTACTCCATCACCTCGGGAACGGCATGGGCATCGTCGATGGTGATGCTGCGTACGATCACCTTCAACGAGTCATCCGCAGACCTTATATCCAGCACGTCTCCGGGCCAGATGTCGTCGGGCGGATTCACCATGGTGTAGTTTCCCGCTACCGCAGCGGAGCGGCTGGAGGCAAAACGCAACACCGCCTCCGCCGCCGTCTCGCAGTCCTGCGAGCTGCGCGCCGGCGGATGCATCACCTTACCCATCCACTGGGCCGCTCCGGGGATTCCGCCCTGCTGCTCGGCGGCGATGCTGGCGGCATCGCTCAGCCGCGCCACGGAACGTCTGCGGCCGCGATACCAGACTGTGATCCGCTCGCCCACAACAGGAATCCTTCCGGAGAAGAACGTAATTCTGCCCGCTGGCGAGACCATGCAGTCCACACCTTCGCCCGCGGCGCCCGTCATCCTCGTCTGCTGCGAACCATCCGCAAAGGTGCTCACCATCCAGATGGAGCCTGCCTGCGTGACCCGGCAGTATCCCAGCGAGCCGACGAGTTCCACACTATCCACCGCGGCGAAGCTGCATCGCGAAGGCGACGTCGAGACCTGCCCTGAATAGAGCACCGTCGCGGGTGTGCTCGACGATACGCCCTGGTCCACCAGCTCGAACAGCAGCGACATGGGCGCTTCGACCGAGCCGCCGCCGAAAGACTCCATCACACCATCGACCATCGTGTACCACGTCTGCAGCACACGCTCCGTCTCCGGGCAGTGCAGCCGGATGCGCAGCGTGTACCTATGCCCGTTGAGCATCGTGAACGGCGTGCCCACCTCGGCGCCGTTCACGAACGGCACCAGCATTGTCGTGCCCGCGCTCTGTCGCACGTTGTAACCGGCAAAGCAGTTGGCGCTGAGCACCGGCCCGTTGTACAGGCCGCATACGATTCCCGTGCTTGGACTGCTCAGCACGACGCTGCCTGCCTCGACAATCAGCGTTCCTCCCATCTCAATCAGGTCGAGCGCCGTCAGCGTGGTCTGCCCATCGAGCCCGTTGCCTCCCGTCACCGACAGCCCCGACGAGGTAATCGAAAGAAACGATCCCGGATCATTCCTCTGCCAGATTCGCGGATTGATCTCCCCCTGGTTGAAGCTGTCGAGAAAGATCTGCGAGGCCGTCATGCTGGCAGCCGACGGCGTAATGCGCCCGGGACGATACGGCGCCTGGGCAAGATCGAAGACGCTCGTCGTGCTGTCCCCCTGGAAGGTCTCCAAGATATACGCCGCCGGCTCCATATCGCCGCTCAGCGTCACATCGTCGGCAAGCTCGCGTATCGACGCTGTCCTCAGTGCCGCAACGTTCAGCGTGCCGTCGCCATCGTTCAGCACGTGCGTGGTTGCACCCGCCGTCCGCAGCGTCACGGCACCATCCAGCACGCGGTAGGATGCGTAGGCCGCGTTTGCGATATCACCGGCATTGCCGGACCATGTGGAGCTCTGCGAAGGCGCGAAGACCCCGACGATACTGCCGTCCTGAACGGTATCAGTGACGAAGAGCCCGGAATCGACGCGGCTGGTCAGGGTCCGCAGCAGCTCGCCGCTGGGTTGCGCCAGTCCCGTGCTCCCTGCGGCGATGGTCTGCTTGTCGAGCAACCACTCGTCGCTGACGGCGCTGAACGAGAGCCGGTGCACCGCGCCCGTCGTCGCCACACCTGCGTAGACGCTCGCGGGTTCCGTCGCGAGGTAGCCGGTAAACAACACCGTCCCCTCGTCGGAGGTCACCACAACGCGCCCGCGCCGGGTAGGAGCAGGCAAGGTCGTCGCACTTACATCCAGCACCCCCGTGCAGCGTGAAGGCGCATTCAGCGTGCGCTCGATCTTCAGCGGTCCATCTGCTGCGACTGCTGCGCTGTAATCCCGCGCTCCTGCACCATCGAGATTGTCGATCGTAATCCTCACTGCTGCACCCCCGTGGCTGCGAGCGGTGGCAGGCCGCGCATCGAACGAACCTCATCGACCGTCAGGACACCGGCTTCAATCAGCGTCTTCTGGATGGCAGCCTCGCTGGCCTCGTCGCGACCCTCCAGCTCGTTGAAGCAGAATTCGAACTCCCGCCAGCCAAGCTTCTTGGCGAAGAGGTCGCGGGTGATGTGCTCCGCAATCAGCTTGGCCACAGGAACGATCGCGCCCTGGAAGGCCTCGTCCGCCAGCTCCGCTGCGGTCGAGCGATTGACGTCGCTGGCAACGCCCAGCAGCATCGGCGGAAGCTCGAACGCGTTGGCGATCATGCGGATCAGCATCTCCTGCCACTGCAGCCGCAGGTCGGCATCCGTACCGCCGGCGAAGCGTAGCACCTCGGGCTTCTTCTCGCTGCTCAGCACCGGAACGCGTCCCGTGCCTTCAATCTCATCCTGCCACCAGCGAATCAGGCGGTCGTGCTGCTCGGGCGTAGCCTCGTTGAGCCAAAGTGCATACTGCACGACGGAGTTCGAAGCCAGACGGCCCGCATATCGGTGCGCGCTGAGAAACTGGTTCACGGTCTCGAACGCGACCTCCAGCCTGCCCAGGCCGAACGGTGTATGCGTCCGCGGATTCAGCCGGATGTACATCAGCTCGTCATCGCGCAGAGCAATCTGAGAGTCGGCCCCGATCCCGCCCGTGGCCTGTGCGTATCGCGGCTTCGACAGATCTCCCTGCCAGCGGCTGTCTACCTGGATGGTGGCCCCATCGACTGCCCACAGGTGAAATGGCTGGGCCGGATCCCCCGTCGCCTCCATCTCCACCGCGCCGAAGCCGCCGACCAGCAGGTCTTCGATCACCTGCTCCCACAGCACGCGAAAGCTGTCGGCTCCGTTAGGCTCCTCAAGGCAGCGACGCAGGATAGCGAGCCTCTCCTGAGCGTTCTCCACCTCGGCAGTGCTGTATCCTCGCCGCACACGAACCTGCCAGTCCATGCTGGCGACCTTGTCCTTCACCACGTTGATGGCGCGCCGCACCACAGGTGTCTCGGCGAACCGGCGCAGATTGACCGGCGTCGGCTTGGGCAGATCGTCCTGACCGGAACGCCCTGCACGATAGGGCGTCAGGACGGCAGGCAGCATCCTCGTCTTCCTGTCTCCCGCGCCTGTTGCCGCGGCTGCCGCATCGACACCCGCCACCCTCTGCCAGACATCCATGACTGCCTCACGAACTCCCATTCGCTCACCTCATCCTTCGCTGTGATCTGCCTTAAAAACCGAAAGGGCACAGCCTGTTGGCCATGCCCTGCATCTCTCTTCCGCTGCCGTTTTCTATGCGGGTCCCGCTACACTCTCAACTCCAGCCGCGCCGTCTCGGCCACTCGCGCCAGATCACTCAGCGTGACCACGCGAATCGCCTCGCGCTCCATCGCCTCCACGCCGAAGCGATACCGCTCCAGCGCTTCGTCTTCTTCGCTGTTCCCTCTCTTCACCGGCTCGACCACCGCCGTCAGCTCCAGCCTCGCGCTCTCAAGCCGTTCTACGCCTTCGCGCAACTGTGGCGCAGAGTACGCGAACCCCTTGGCCGCTTCGACGTCTCCTTCCAGCGAAACCGCCTGGAACATCCGGACCACGCTGCCTGCGCTGGTGGCCGTCGCATCGGTCCGGTAACCGCAGTCAATCTTCATCGGATCGCCCGGCCGCGTGTAGAGCGAGGCAGCGATGCGCTTCCGCATCAGCCCCCACACCCCCGCGCGTTCGAACTCGTTCCGCATCGCTCCCGCAATTGCGGCCCTGCCGGTGGTCCTGCGCTCGCGCTTCACCTTCAGCGGCTCGACATACATCCGCATCAGCTGCTCAAGCTCCGCCGTCATGTTCTCCGCAAGCGATGCCCGTGCCTCGGTCATCTGCACCGAGTTCGAGAGCGTGTCTTCGAGCAGCGTCAGGACCGGCTTCGTATCCGCGGCCCCCAGCCGCAGCCGCTCGGCGATCTCACCCTCGAGCGCCTCCAGCAGTGCGAGGTCGGCGTCCGCGTCCATGCAGCGCACACGGCTCCAGTCGCGCGTAAATCGGACCACGGCGTTCGCTTTGCCACCCTGATCCTCTGCAGCCTCGCGCAACACCACGCCGATGTTCGTGAACTCGCCCTTCACGACATCCGGAACATACCGGATGAGGAAGAACTCGCATGGGACCCGATCCGCCAATCAACCTCCATCGTGCATCACTCAACTTCTCTACATTACAAATCTTCCCGCACCGCCCGCCTCAGCGAACTGTCGGGGCACCACAACCTTCGTCACCTTGTTCCACATCGGGAACGGCTCCCGGTTCGAGTCGCGGAACGACGCAATCAGCTCGCGAACCCGCTCCCGCCGGCCAAGCATCTGCTCCATCAGCCTTTCAAGCACCGTCATATCGCCGCCATACCACTCCGGCGGAACCTGCTCGGCGATCCTCCAGAGCGTATCGGCCTCCATCGCCTCAACCTTGCTCAGCCAGGGCTCGAAGCTCTCCCACCCGGTCACCGATGCATAAACACGGTTGCGCTGGTAGACACCCCGCAGCGGCGAATCAGGAAAGGTCCACTCACCGGCGTTGAAGCAGAAGCCCTGGTCGATAAAGGTCGCGCGATACTTACGCTCCCGCGGCCTCCGCTCGAAGACCGCCTGCCGCCCGTTGCAGTTACCGGCCCACTTGTCGATCACCAGCATCCCCGCAAACTCCCGCAGGTTGCGCACCTCGTCCAGATGCGCATCGGGCAGATAGTCCACCACCTGGCCGGGCATCAGGCCGCCGACAAACTGCGACCCGAACTGCAGCCCCGGACTATAGCGCTCGCGTTGCCCGCGTGGAAGCTCCACCACCAGGTCGAGAGTGTTCTTCACCAGCCAGTCGGTCACCTCCACGACATCACATACCGGCACCGTAAGCCCGGCGGCCTCGGCCAGCCGCGTCGCAATGAACTCGTTGGCCAGCACGCGGCGATGCTGCGGATTATTCTGGAACTTCACGACCCACAGCTTGCCGTCTGCGCCCAGCATCAGCTGGCTCTGCGCTCCGCCCCGCATTCTTCGAATCGCCTGTACGGCCAGAACTGCCAAAGCTTCTCTTCCTCTCGCAACAGCAGAATACAGGGTGCGGGCGACCGAGCCCACTCGTCCCGATCGCCCGCACTCCCGTCATAAGCGCGTCAACAGCTCCGTGCGCACCGACTGCGCAATAGCCATCGCCATCAGGCAGTCGTCATGTGACCCCGGCGCAGCCCCCGTACGCCCGTTGGGCCAATTGATAAACGTTCTGCACTCCTCCAGCAGACGAGCGCTGGCGAAGATCTCCGGAGACTGCACCAGCAGCGCCCCCAGGTGGCCGATCATGCGTGGCTTGTTTCCTGCCGTCGTAAGCCAGCCCGCAAGACCGTCCATCGCGTAGACGTTGGCGTAGCGATGCACGCTGTCGAGATAGGCCAGCACACCGGAGCCATGATTGTTGCGCTCCACCGCGATCACCGCACCTCCATACTCGTGTGCCAGTTGCACAGCAGCCGCCGCCAGCTCCAAAGGATTCAGGCGCTGACGCAGCTCCGCACACTGCAGTCCGGTTCTGATCTCGATCACCTGAACGGCGGCGAAGTCTCCGGCCGATCCGCCACCGGCTGTATCGACAGAAACCAGGTAACGGTTTTCAGACAACGGGGGCAGCCACAGCTGCAGATTTCCCCCTCGCCGCGTCTCCAGCGGCTCAGGCAACTGCGCAAGCCGGCCTTCGATCGCGTCCACGTCGAAGCAGCAGTCGCCCGTCGCACGAAAGCAGCTGACCGCATCCTCGGCAAACTCCTGACATCGCAAACCCTGGTAGCTGGCCTCGAGCGTTCGCCGGTAGCCGATCTGCTTCGCCGTCAAACCATGCGCCAGGACCAGCGTCTTTTCCTCCGCCGTCAGGTCTGTAACTGCATCGGATACATATGCGGGTTCCATCCACCAGGGGAAAAAGTGCTGCACCGTGCCGTTCTCCCTCGCCTGGTTCCACTCGCTGTAGAAGCAGCCATAAGCACCGTTCGGAGTCGACTCGATCACCAGTTCTCCCGACGGCGAGAGCGCGGCACGCAGGCCAGCCAGCGTCTCCTGCGCATCTCCCGGCCACCGGCTGACCTCGCTCAGGTGCAGGTTCTGGATCGACAGGCCCCTCCCCGCTCCGGAGTCACCTGCGCTGAGAATCCGAAATTCGCTGTCGAGCTCCGGGAAGCACATCTGCCCCGAGTTCGCCCGGCTGCGCCGCAGCGGACCCTCTTGCGCCTCCTTCGGCAGCTGCTCCCAGAAGCGCTGCACCATGCGGAAGATCCCCTCCGCTGCCTCGCGAGTCTGCGCTACCTGAACCGTCAACACCCCCTTTGCCGTGATCGTCTTGATGAACATGCGTGCTGCAACCCAGGTCGTCACCCCCATCTGCCTGGCCTTCAGCACGATGTTTGATTGTCCTCGCCGTTGTTCGAAGGACAGCTGCAAAGGGTTTGCAATCAGAGGCCCCACGCTGCCATTGCGATCGCGCACCTTAAGCAGCTCTTTCGCGGCCGAGATCATTCTTCCTGGTTTACGGTCAATCTCTTGTCCTAACTGCGTTAGCCCTTCTACATCCCATATCATCGCCACCCACCATTTCTCGTGTCTCTACTTCACAGAAGAAAGGGCGGACAGAATCCGCATTCCGTCCGTCCCGCCCCCGCCTCTTCGCTGCCGTTACATCTCCCAGTGACAACCGCTCACGGTCTTCGGATTAGGAACATCCCGCAGCGTCAGCGATCCGTTGGCAGGCACCGTCACCGGGCTGCCGATCGCCAGACCGTTGATCAACTGGCTGGAGTTCAAAGGAGAGACCGTGATCGCATACGCCGACTGCGGATTGTTGATGCGATACACCGCTCCGCTCTGCCCCGTGCAGTCCGGCAACGTAAGCTTGCCAGCGCCTGTCACGCCGGACAGCGAGATGACACCATCACCGGCAGTCATGCTGTAAGGCAGTGACGTCACCGTATGCGGATTCACCTCGTTGTAGCCGAAGTAGTAGTTCAGTGCGTTGCTGGCTGCCGCCGCCATCAACTGTTGTCCTGCCGCGCTGGGGTGCGTATGGTCGGCAAGGAAGTTCGAGCTGGTGTTGGCACCGTCGGCTCCCAGCAGCGGATTCGCTGCGAAGTCGAGGATGCCGTCTGCTCCCACGCCCTTTGCCTGCTGCAGGATCAGGGCATCGTACGCGTTCTTCTGCGCATCCATCGTCGGAGATCCAGCCGTCGAGCTATTGCCACCGTCGGAGAGCATGGTCCCGACGAATACCTTGCATCCCGCCCTCTTGAGCGTCTGAACTTCACTGGTCAGATACTGGAAGGTCTGTGAAGGGGAAGCATTCACCAGGTCATTGATTCCTGCATCGACCAGTGCGATCGCCTGCCCCGCACTGCTGTTGCAGCGTCTTGCGACGCGGTTCGCTTCGGAGCCGGAGATCCCCTGGATCGTCGCTCCATAGATGCCCCAGTTGCTTCTCGTATAGCTCGGCTGGTTCGTCAGCGCAAGCTGCGAAGACCAGGAGTAAGCATCGCTGCACAGCGACCCGTTCCACGCGCAGGCGATGGAATCGCCGATGATGTGCAGCAGCGGTGTGCTGCTGAGCATCTGCTGAGGAACCACCGCGACACCGCGATTCGCTGCCTCGTTCGCCAGCACCAGCGAATCCGACAGTACCTGTGCGGGCGTCAGTTGTGTTGAGAAGAAGCGGGCACGGTACATCGTTCCCAGCAGACCGCTCCCCGTGTAGGGTGAGACACCTCCACTGCTGAGGAAGTAGTTCCCGCCGGACTGCAGACCGAACGAAGAGGACTGCGCTGTGTAGGGATACTCCACCCCGTCGATGTAGACATGATCAAGATTTCCGCTGCCCGTTCCCATGACATAGGTCAGGACATGGAATCCGCTGAACATCTGAGTCGTACTCACCTTCGAGGCATTCCCCGCAAAGATTCCTGCCGCGTAGGCTCCTGGAACTCCCCCGGCGTATAGGAGGTTGATGCCGCTGGTTCCCAGGCTGCTCGTCAGCAATGCGGGATACTGATTGGCCTGTGCCAGTCCGCCGTTTGCAGGAAAGGGATTGAAGTAGACCGCGAACTCAACCGTCTTTGCATCGTTGAGCGTCGCAGGGAGAGCAACTCCCTGGTAGGGACTCGCGGAGGTAAAGCTCAGACCGTTCTGCACCCATACCGGCGCATGCGAGCCCGACAGAAGCGTTCCGGCGTTGCCGTTGCCGGTTGCATCCGCGATCGTGGCTCCCGTGCCCTCCATGAAGTTGTAGTCCGCCATTGCAGCCGCTGTGAGGTTTGAGCCAACTCCACCCGAGCCTGAGACGCTGCCCGCGGGAACCGACCATGTTCCGTCTTCCCGCAGATATCGCGTGGTTCCGGCGGTTGCGCCAGGATCCGGAACTGTGCCCGGGGCATGAGAAGCTCCCGAGGCCTTGAAGACCGGAACCTGCGAAGCAGCGACCGCTCCCTTCAGGGTCGTCGCGTTTACTGTTGTCGCGTTGATCACACCTGCTGTGAAGCCCTGGGGCGCGAAGGTATACGACTGGCCGCGCAGGGTCATGTTGAGGGCACTTGTGGTGGGCGTGAAACTCACAGTGTCGATACCGACCGAGGAGTCCAGCTCAAAGAGGTTGTAGATGGAATTCCACCTGCCGCATCCGTGAAGATTGCAATGGATCGTAAAGACGCTCTGTTCTCCGGCGTCTGCGACCATCGTGCGCTTCCATGCGCCCTGGGTCAGCAGCGCAGCATCCGGCACAAGATGGGTTCCGCCATTCCCGTAGTAGTTCGAAAGCGGCGAAGCATTTTTGATCATCCAGCCTCGCAGACCCGCACTGTTATTCCCTTCGTACTGAATCCCGGGGTTCTGATAGAGGCCCGGACGGGGAACCGTCTGGGAGACATACTCCAGATCCGCGCCCACCTTCGCCTGGTAGTAATGCGGCTGTTCCACGCGATCGTTCGTCTCCCATGAGACCGTATTGGCCGCGAGTGACATCTGGCCGTCGACCAGCCTGGTTGAAGGATTCATAACACTGAGCACTTCCGCCATCGGATAGAGGACGAAGCCACCGGTCAGCAGAGACAAGGTCCCCCCGCTGCTGCTGCTGTCGCTACCACTCTGTGTATAGGTCAACTGGTTCGGAGCCGTCGCCGTCACCACGAAGCTCCCGTTGTAACTGCTGTCCGTCACCCCGGTGACATCCATGGTCAGCCCGCTGAGATCGCCGGGAAAATTCCCCGACGTGGTCAGTGTGACTGTATTCCCACTGCGCACCACGGAGGTGATCGGCCGCGAGACGTTTAGATATGCAGACGTCTGCCCGGATACCCCCACGAAGGCTGAAGCACCACCTGCATAGTAGAGGCCGGTCGGCGAGTAAGACCCGATTACAGGAAACACCTGCCGGATTCCACCGGAGGTATCGACTGTCTGCTCCAGGCCGTACCCGCACAGACCCCCAATGGCAACGGTAGCGCCTGATATGTGGGCTCGCTTGAGTGTCAACTGAATGTGCGTTCCATCTAGGATGGTGTAGTTCGCGGTTTCGAAGTCCTCGATTCCATTGACCTGAAGCGTAGGATCGGCCACGCAGGCCACTCCGCTGGAAGCAGAGGCCGCAGCAGTATTTGCCGAAAAGCCGCTTGGCAATCCGGTGGTCACAATCGCGACAGCGACGGTTCCAGGAGCGACATCGTCTGCCTGGCTCGGCATCGCCGCCGCGGTCTGAAAGAAGGTGCTTACCGGGAAGTTGGTGCCGCTGAAGGCCGCCGATGCATTTGGCCCCGTCACTCCGGTTCCGATGATGGATCCCGTCGACAGATCCTTCGCGGGATTCGTGTTGATGAGATAACGCCCATCACCCTGCGTTCCTCCGTTCGCGACCGGCGTAATCTGCAGCGAGGTTGAGCCCGCAGCGCAGCCACTCGCGCAGACGCCGGTAAACACCCGTGAATCTTCCCGAATCTGCAGGTCGTAGGGGTGCGCTCCCTCATCCGCGTTGTCGCGAAAACCCCCGAAGGCATGGATAAACTGAGAGCCGATCAGGCAGTCGCCCACGCCATAGCAGCTGGTGTCCTGCGGGACCAGAACGTGTTGCCCCTGCGTGTTGTACACACCCTTTACAACGAGGGCGCTGTAGTCGGTCTTGAAGTAAGGAACAAGACCGGTGACATTCTGCGGAAAGTGGTTCGATCCTCCCGCCAGCGCCTGGTGATCGATCTCGAGTCCGGTCGACTTTGGAGTCTGCGTGCGAGTGGTCTGGTGAAGCTCTGCCGTGTCACGCGTCGAGGTGACGTCGATCACCTGTCCTGCCTCCGAGCCGGGCAAGATGGAGTTATCTGGATTGATATAGGTGTCGCGGCGTTCCCCTCCCCGCAGATCCTCCACATGCGTTCCGTTGCTCCACTGCGACGGAGTGTACTTTTCAGTCGAGGTATAGTTCTGCTCAGCTTTTATCTCGCAGCCCAGGATGCAGTCCGCATTGGTCAGCGCATTGGTGATGCCGTTCCCGCCCCGGCTGTCCTGATACTGGCTGGCATACATCGTACCGTTCATGTGGTTGACAGAGACCTGCGTACCGGCAGGTTGCGCTATCGTCTGGGTACCCGCCGGAAAGGTCGACACCTTTTGAGAAAGACCGCTGGTGACTGCGGCGACGTTGGTATCGACGTAGCTCTTGGTGGCAGCCTGCGAAGGCGTCACTGGATCGCCGGCAAGCGTTAGCGGTCCGCTCATGACATCGCCGCTCTTGAGCAGATACGGATTCGATGAGTCGAGAGGAGCCCCGGCGACGGCAGCTGCTATTGCGGTGTCGACGTAGCTTTTGCTGACCGTCTGCATCGCCACGGAAGTCGGCAACACCGTGCTGCGGATCGCGCTGATGTGCACCGGCGATTGGCTTCCCGGTACCACCCAGTACTCCCGGCTGACGCTGCCGTCATCGAGGTGATACACCGCCGTGTAGTAGGTCCCCATCGGAGTTGCGCCTGCGTTGGGTGTCAGCCGCACATCGAGAAGGCCTCCTGTGGCAAGCTTCGCGGACGTGCTTCCACTCGCGACAGCCTGGCCGCTCGCGGTGGTAAATGCCTGCCAGTTCACCAGCACGGTTCCACCGGCAGGCTTTCCGTCGGCGCGGTAGATCGTATCTGTAACTTCTGTGGTTACAACCTGGGCCAAAGCGGCCGTGGAAAGCAAAACCAGCATCGCTGGAATTGCCAGCAGGACCGCTGTCAGGGTCCATCCTCCCTGCCTTAAACTCATCGCTCGCTCTCTTTCTTATGTTCCACGGTTGTGGATCTATGACACGTCTATGCGTGCTCTCTCAAGCCGGCAGATAACTACGGAAACACAGCACTCTTTCGCCGTCGTTCGCATCCGGGATCGGTAGGGCGCGGAAACCGGCCGCCAGGTGGATACGTTCCAGCGGGGCCGTCAAAACCTCTTTGCTTTCCGCAGCGCCTTTCATGGTCTGCAGCCTCGGATAGTGGTAGATTACCCGGTCCCCCTGTTCGCCCGGAAACACAAACAATCCGGACCACTCCTGGAAGAAGGACCCGCCCTCCCGATCGACAAAGCCCAGCAGACGGCAGATCCTCATGCCATCCTGCGGAGCACCGGCCAGCAGGGGTGAGCTCAATCGAAGAGCGCCATCCTGAACCTGTTCGACCCGGGCAACGTTCAGGGAGACGCGACGGATGTAGTTGACATCCCCATGCACGTCGGCTGAGGAGCGAACATAGGCTCCGCTCACCCCCGTGCCGACAAATCCGGTCTGGCCGGTGTAGTCCACATCGACTACGATCAGGTCGCCTGACGAAAACTCCGAAGCTGCTGTCCCGACCTGCAGTACTGTCGCCGTCGATCCCGCCAGCAGCGGGCTTGCACCAATTGCTGCGCCTCCGCTTCCGTTCGCCGTGGCATCGGCGGCAGTCTGCAGCAGATTCATCTGTTGCGATCCGCTCGCAAGTGCCATCTGCAACTTCCCCCAGCATGCGAACTCCAACTCGACCATGGCCTCGATCTCGGTGCGAACCTGCGCCGTAGCCAGCGCCGGAGTGCCGGTTAACAGCGCACTAATTCCGGTGGCTCCACCGGTTGTATTGCTTCGGCGAAAGTTCGCACACCACCCCAGATCGATCCACGGAGCTTGAGGTGTATCAAGCGGAAACCCACCGTTCTGTGCCGGATCGAAGATTGTCGGCGTGCCAGTCGCTCGCTCCACCGGTGCGAAATACGCCCGCACGCGCCGTGCGACAGGCGCGACACCGTTTCCAGATAGACTCACAGTTCACCTGCTTCCTGGTAGCTGTAGACGTTGACCCCTGCCAACCGTTCCAGTTGCTCTCCCTCTGTTACAAGAGGACCAAACTCTACGTCGGTCCAGAAGACTTTGGAGCCTGCGACCTGTGGCCCGGCTGGAGCTGCGTAGTCGGTTTTGACGATAGACTGCGGCACACTGTTGAGCGCCGCTGCCAGCTCTGCATCCATTGCCGCCAGCATCCGCCCCCGGTCCATGCCTCCGTTGCCAGCATTGCCCGATGTCGCGTAACGGATCTCGCACCGCATCCTGACCAGGGGCATCGCTCCCTCAGCGCTCACCGACAGCTCAGTCCATCTCAGGCGGAAGGCGTTAGCGGGCGGATATGAGACAGCAAGCTCGTTTTCCTCTGCAAGGACCCCGGGTCGAACGACTCCACGGACCAGCACCGTACGCGCCGGATTGACCGCAGCAATACGATCCCGGAGCGCAATATAGAAGGAATCCTTTGCACCCTGCATATTAGTAACCCTTTCTGTAACAAATTGCGTCCCTGTTATCGCTGCTACGGCGCATTCGCGATCGGCTGCCGCAACGCCAGACGGTAGGCGTAGACCGTACCTGCTGCCTCGAGCTCCGTCGCAGACACGATCGTCAGCAGAACGTCATCGACCAGCACGCCGAAGGACGACGCGAAGAGAGCGTCTGCCGAGCCGAATGTGTTCGAACTGGTAAGAGCCTCGATGGCACTTGCAGCGACGATCAGGTCGCGCGTGGCCGCCTGGTTTGAATTCGACTTGGCCGCAGCATTACGGAACGCCGCAGGTGACAGTTCAAGGTCCTGAAACAGAGGTGCCGCGAGGCCAAGCTGTTCCGCAGGATCGTCCCCAACGGCCGATGCAGGGATCCGCAGCTTCACCGATCGCCCGCCGGAGCTGTAGAGAAGAGCGTCGGCCAGGCGGCGAACTGAAATTGTAGTCTGCGCCATGGGGTCAACCCAGCCTCTCTGCCACATAGGGCCGCAATAGCAGTTGCACCTGCCCGTCGATCAACGAGCTGCTGAAGTACTCCAGCTGCATCGTGTCGATGCGACTGCTCTTCACGTTGACCGCTGGCATGGCCTGCACATTCTTGACCAGCTGTGCACAAGCCACCTTCAGTGCATCCGGAACTACGGCGACGCCTGAGGTGTAGGTCACTTCAGCTTCGTTGTAGCTCAATCCCAGAAGGTTCGCCGGGAAGTTCAGCTCTGCTGAAGCAAGATCGATATCGACGCTGGCCGGATCAAGTTCACTCCAGCTTCCCGGCATCGCAAAGGCGTATGCGACCTGCTCCCGGAACATGTCGATCATCTCGCCGCGGCGTGGCCTTCCGTATCGCACACGTACCTGCGAAAGCGGTGAAGTCGCCCCCTCGGCGTTCGCCAGAGGGCGATAGCTCAACCGAACAGTCGCCGCGCCGGCAGTCAGACGCAATCGCTCGACATACTGCGTTACCAGCAAGCTCGGACGCCTGCAGTAGGCATCCATCAGCGCAGAGGCCGTCGTAATCAGATTGTCGGCGGTCTCCGCGCCAAGCCCATACTCCACGTATTCGACAGGTGACAGATACCCCACAGCCATAACCTCCTAAAAGAACAGGAACCGGCGCAGAAGCACCGGTCCCTGATAGTTTTCCGTCCTTCCGGTGCGATCAGCAGCAGAAGCGGCCGCTCCTCGCTGTTTAGCGATCAACGAGTACCTGGCAGTGTGCGTAGCCAGCGCCCTTCACAACCAGACCGCCAAACTTCACGACAACGTACTGCGATGCCAGCGAGCCGGGTACGCCGAGCTGGAAGACTCGCGGATTGGAATCGCCCAGCCAGTGATACTCGATCAGATCTTCCGTCACGATGTAGGCGGGCAGCACAGCCGTTCCATTTCCGGGAGTTCCCGTATAGCCGAGGGTCCACTCGGGAATGAGCGGGAGCTCACCGGCCTGCGTGGACAACGTCTTGACGCTGACGCCCGCTGCAATCTCCTTGGTGCTTAATACGATGTTGAACTCCTGCTTCATCTCGCGGTCGATGAGGTCCAGAAGCACGGGATTGGCATAGATCGCCGTCGGACGGACACCATAAGAGGTGTTCGCCAGCATCTTGGCGATTGCAGATTTGAAGCTGTCGACGATGCTCTCCGACGAGGACACCGTTACGCTGTTGCCGCCTGCCGCGATCTGACTGGCAGCGCCAAAGTATTGCGCCGTAGTGGGAACATTGAGGCTGGTGTCGTTGCCGTTCCAAAGAGCGATGTCGTGGGTGCGCAGAACGCCGTCCACCGTGTCGGCAAGATCCTTCGCCTGCAGATAAGCAAACTGGCTCTGCTGCTGACCCAGTTCAAGATCGAAGAGGTTGTAATTGATCTGGGCCACTAGCGCCTTCAGCGGAACGCTCCGCTCCACGCGGGTCGGGGTGACCAGCGGGGCCACGATATTGCGTGGATCCACAAAGCCGGAGTTTGCATCAGGGGCAGGAATCGCAGTCTCCTCGAAGAAGCGCGAGGGGTGACCCGTCGCTGGAACCTGCTTGATGCGTCTGCCGAAGACACCACGGCGCTGCACCAGGTCTGTGATCTCGGACTGGTAAGCAGGGACTTCCACGGCGCCCGGTCCCATAAAGTCGGCTGCTGCGTAGATCTCGGTAAACTTCGCGTTCATCATTCTCCCTTTCGAAAAAGAGAGGAGCAGCTTCAAGGCTGCTCCTCTGGGTTCTTGCTGCAAACTGAAAACGTGTGATCGGTTAGGCCAGCATCCCTGCCCGCAGCAGCTGCGACTTCACCGCGATGCGCTGCTCAAGGCTCAAGCCGGTAAGCGCAGCATCCAGCGCGCCCGCTTCGAGAGACTCGACCGTAACCCCCTGCTTCGCCAGCATGCTCACCATTCCCGCAGGCAGCGTCTTGCGACGACTCTGGCCGTCAATCGGGATCGTCTCCGCGATGCCGGCCTCAAGCTGCGCAATCTTTGCCTCTGCCGCCTGCAGGCGCTCTTCCATCGCGGCCTCCACCGTAGCCGAGATGCGGCCGATGGTCAGTTCGGATTCCTGCTGACGTTCCGACAGCCGTTGCATGGCCTGCTCCAGCAGACTGGCTGCAGCTGCAATCCTTTCAACCGTTGTCTCCAGGCTGGAGTTTGTCTCCATCGTTATCTCCATTTGCTCTCCTCGCTTTCCTCTCCATCCACCCACTTAATTCGCGGCAGCTTGCGCCTGCTGCACATTGAGAATGGCCACCACCGCCGAGATGATGCTGGTGATATACCCGGTATCCGACGCCACTCCCGCCTTGGATAACAGGCCGGTCACCGCCTGCTCGGTCAGCAGCATGACCTCGGCCAGCTTGTCTGCTCCCGTGCCGCTCTGGGCGCCGCTGGCCGCATACTTCTGCTCGACCAGAAGCACTGCCTTCTGAATCAGCATCGTCGCATCCACGACCTCTGCCGCGACAGGCGCTGCTGAAGGAAACAGCAGGACCACCAGCTTCTCGACCGGGATGGCAAATGCCAGCGCCCACTTCAGTCCCTTCTCAAAGCCCTTGCCGACTGCTTCGAGTACACCGATAAAACTCATTGTGTCTTCTCCTTTACCAAGCCCACATCTCTCGGCTGTACTAAACCGCCACGGAGGCGTGTCGTGCACGACTGACAGAGCGCTTTAGCCGGAAGCTCGTGCTGCGATAGGCTGCCTTGTCCTTCAGCAGAATCGCTGCACCGGTGAACGTCGCACGCGTCAACGTCCAGACTGAAGCACGCATATCGGCGACATGGGCATCGGCGAGCTCGTAACTCATGCCCATCGGTCCCGCCGTGTGGATCTTGTCCTCCATCTCAGGAAAATCCCTTGCAAACAGATAGCCCGCAACCCGCAGCCGATTGCCATCCACCTCCGCGGCCGTGATGATGCCGCATTTCTGCCGAGCATCATGCCCGTCCCATCCCGCCTTGTAATCCACTGCCATACCCAGCAGGCTGGGCAGTGCAGCCTCTGCAGCGGCGCGCGTAAGCACGACCCTGTGGCCGCGCGCGCCGTTCGGAGCCTTGTCGCTGGCAACATCGACTAGCGTCAGAACTCCCTCGAAGGGCAGCCGGTTTGGATGTCCATGGACAACGGGAAATTCGACTGCCATCGCCCTCAGCTCCATCGGTGCTGCGTTGCGCGTCGCGCTGGTTGATCGCCGGTGCTCCCTGACCGCCCTTGTCGTGCGCTCTGCCATTCCATCTCCTCTCGGCCCTTTTGAATGTCACCAAACACAAACGGGAGAGCACCCATCAGGGGCTCTCCCGTCTCTTGTCTTGATTACCTTTCCAGAATAGCAAGTTGCTCGGAACTCATCGGCAACTTTCAAGGCAGTGATAACAGCAAGTGCCACAAGGGCTTAGCAGCTACGGTTGAATTTTCACCTCTTGACAGGCCACGAGAGGCTCCAGAAGCTTGCGCTCCAGAAACAAGCGGGTCAAGCGATCGAGGGCAGATTCATACCGTCGCATCAGCGTCCGAACGGGCATTCTAAGCATCGTCGCGGTCTCGTTCTGCGTGTACTCCTGCAACGCGATGCGCGTGATGAGCAGATGATGATTCTTGTCCAGCTGCTCCAGACAGCGCTCGACATCGTGCACGAAGATGACTACGTCATCGAAACTTCGCACGCGGTACTGGGTCACCTTTCCGCGAAACATCTCGCGACCGAGCAGCGAGGGAGCACGGCCAGCCTCCATCGACAGCTTGATGTACCTCCGCAACAATCCTTCGGTGTACTTCCGGTAGAAGGCCACTTCGGGAACAACTTCAGGAGCAGGCTTCCGGTGCGGCTCTGGGGAGATAGATTCCGGCCGGGCGGTCGCCCACACCACCGGCAAAATAACGACTGCTGCTACTGCACTCATCGAACACCTCCAGTTGTTTCCACTGAACCATTGCAACGCGAAGAACGACTTTTGCGGCCGCCAGGACGCTTTCCCCGTGGAGCTGGAAAATCGGCGAGGCGGGTCGCACACGTCCGGCAGTAGATGCCGTTCGCATTCGTTCCGCGAAGCCACAGGGCTCCGCACCCTTCACATACCTTCAGGTCCAATCGCAAGTACTTCATTTAGTCCCTTTCAAAGCGCAGGTCTCCCCTGGCGGGCCGTGGTGGTCTTCAGCGGTCGAATTGGCCCGGACAGGATGCTATGGAGTGCCAACGTCATTGCGGGAACCTCCGGGGCTCCAACGCGTCGTTCACTCATTTGTGTCGGTTGTCTTTTTCTGCAGCAACGACCTTAGGGATAAATTCAACGCCATTGACTCTCGCTGCATCGGAGAAGAAGACTGCGTCCGCCGAAGGGAGATTCGGGGTCCGTAATCGGCTCTAATCCATCGAGAGAAAGTCTCAAGGTTATAGCTTTCGACAAAGTTCATGTCAACCACAAACTTTTCCAGAGTGCCGAGGGAACAAAAGTGCGTTCCCCACAGTGGTTTAGCGCATAAAGTCGTTGCACAAAGTTAATGTTTCGCCTAATCTTCGTCTTGCGGAATGATATTTGTCGCTAAAGAAAGTACGAACCACATGAATTTTCAGGATCTTCACGAGCTTGTCCGCCTTGAACTTGTTCGCCGTATCGAGCGCGGCGCTTTAACTGGTACCCGGCTCGCCCAGCAGGCAGGATTTCAGCAGGCTCACATCTCAAATTTTCTTAATCGCAAGCGAGCTCTGTCGCTCGAAGGTCTGGATCGCGTCCTTTCCGCACAGGATCTGCGCGTCGAAGAGATTCTTCCGCTGGAGATCACGGCAGGAGCTAGTAAAGCTGCCTGCGAGCAGGAGACGGATCCCGTCGAGATGATTCCGATTGTTTCGCCTTCGTCGGCTATGGAGGACGTTTCGATCACACCGTCGGCGATCATCGATTCCATTCCAATCGCCTCTTCAAGGCTGTCCGAAAACCGTGCCCGTCCGGCCGCTCGACGGACGCACTGGCAACGTTTTCTGGCGCTGCGCACGGACGCGCAGCAGGCGACGGCGATGGCCCCGCTGCTTCCTGCCGGCTCCATTACTGTGATCGATCGACACTACAACTCGCTGGTTCCTTATCGGGCCAATCATGCCAGCATCTTTGCGGTGCGTTCCGGTCCCATGCTCTTGTTGCGACATGTGGATTTCGACGAACGGCACCTCATCCTGAAACCTTATGTTCGAGAGTTTCCGGTGCAGTTGCTTCCGCTTCTCCCGGATGAGTCGCCCGGAGACTATATCGTCGGCAGGGTGTGCCTGGTGCTTGCAGAGCTTTGAATGCCTTCCTTCGCCGGGAGTTGGTAAACTAGATGGATGCTCGGAAAGCTTTATGCGAAGTGGATGTACGCCTGGGAGACGGCTTTAACCACGCGAGACACCAATCGCATCGTGCGGCCGCTGGAGTGGGGCGAAGACTGGCTGAGCGATTTCATTCCGCCCGGATCTCTCCCTGAAGCCTCAGCGCTGGACCGTATGGTTCGCCTGAACCAGAACCTTGCG
The DNA here is from genome assembly GCF_036877565.1 of Edaphobacter sp. HDX4. Lineage (NCBI taxonomy): Bacteria > Pseudomonadati > Acidobacteriota > Terriglobia > Terriglobales > Acidobacteriaceae > Edaphobacter > Edaphobacter sp. HDX4. The sequence continues at coordinate 1,644 of NZ_JAEDXW010000020.1, read as the reverse complement.
GAACAGGCTCATAGCTTTTTCGGATACGAGACGCCATCGGACTTCCGCCTGGAGCACCGCCACCCGCAACTCTTTCCGACCAATGTGCGGCCTGAGACTCTCGAGCAGGACGCGGAGTGGAAACGTCAGGCGGAGTCAGGCGAGCTCTCGGCTGTGGAGTTCCTGCGCTTCACCTCGCCGGTCCGGACCCGCTATCCCGAGAACGATATCGTCAATGCTCGGTGGTATCCTGCGCCGGAGCCCTCAGTACACAAGAAAGCCAGGCAGGGCGGCAGGCCGAAGCAGGCCATGATCGTCATGCCGCAGTGGAACGCGGATGCGTTCAGCCACAACGCTCTGTGTACCCTCTTCAATCGCTTTGGAATCTCCGCGCTTCGTCTCTCGAAGCCTTACCACGATGTTCGCCGTCCCGCGGAGCTGGAACGCTCTGACTACGCGGTGAGCTCAAACATCGGTCGCACCATTGCTGCGTGTCGACAGGCGGTAGTCGATATCCGCAGCTGCATCGACTGGCTGGAGCAGCAAGGCTATGAGCAGTTCGGTGTACTGGGAACAAGCTTGGGCAGCTGCTACGCCTTTATCGCAGCCGCACACGATCCGCGTCTGCGGGTCTGCGCCTTCAATCATGCCTCCACCTGGTTTGGCGATGTGGTCTGGACGGGGCAGAGCACGCGTCACATCCGTGCTTCGTTCGAGCAGGAGGGTGTGACGCAGGATGATGTGCGTCGAATCTTCACATCCGTCAGCCCCATGTCGTACATGGATCTCTTCGCAGCGCAGCGCAGGCAGGTGCTGGTCGTGCACGCCACCTATGACCTCACCTTTCTTCAGGAGTTCTCGCTTGATGTGCTCAAGAACTTCGATCGGCTGGGAATCGACTACGTCTCCAAGGTGCTGCCGTGTGGTCATTACACGACGGGAGAGACGCCCTATAAGTACATGGATGGCTGGTACCTGGGATCGTTCGTGTATAACGCCTTCAAGAAGCTCGCCCATAACCCGGCTCTGGCGAGCAGTTCGCTCCAGAGTCAAGCTTCCCGCTGAGACCGAGGTTAAAGAGCAGCCAGTCTGGACACCGGCTGCGTCTCACTCTCGCCCTCTTGTGCCTTTGCCAGCAGGGCTATGCTGCGTGATAGAGGAAGCCCCATCACATTGAAGAAGCAGCCCTCGATGCGGGGAATCCAGCGGGCGGCGTAGCCCTGGATTCCATAAGCTCCTGCCTTGTCCATCGGTTCACCGCTCGCGAGATACCGGACCATCTCCTGCTCGCTGATCAGATCGAAGAAGACCTGGGTAATCTCGACGTCGCTGAACATGCCCCGCGATGATACAGTCGCAATTCCGGTCAGAACCTGATGGGTGCGTCCGGCCAGCATCTCAAGCATGCGTCGGGCATCCGACTGATTGATCGGCTTCCCAAGAAGCTCACCCTCGCAGACCACCGTCGTATCGGCTCCCAGCACGACCAACTCGTCGCGGTCCTCGGCTTTGTGACGATCCCATATCGCCTGTGCCTTCTCCATCGCGAGCCGCTGGACGTAAGTAGCAGCAACCTCGCCTTCCTGGATCCGCTCGTCGATGTCGGCGGCCTCCACGTTGAAGTCGAGGCCTGCCACTCTCAGCAGTTCGCTGCGGCGAGGCGAT